>JAIOYC010000042.1 GCA_021741325.1 Alphaproteobacteria bacterium | reverse complement strand
CCGGCTCCCAAGAAAGAAGAACCCAAGGCCGCCGCTCCGGCCCCGGCATCCGCGCCCGCGGAGGCCGCGGAAACATCCCCCCCCGTGCGCAAGCTGATGAACGACAACAAGCTGGAGGGGGCCGACATTCCCGCCAGCGGAAAAGACGGCCGCCTGACGAAGGAAGATGTGCAGTCCTATATGGACCGCGCGCCGGCCCCGTCTGAAAAACCGCCTGCTTCCCCGGCGGTTTCCGCCGCGCCCCGGGGCGAGACCGGCCACCGCGAGGAGCGCGTCCGCATGACCCGCCTGCGCAAGGTGATCGCGCAGCGCCTGAAGGAGGCGCAAAACACCGCCGCCATGCTGACCACCTTCAACGAGGTCGATATGGGCCCCGTGATGGATCTGCGCAACGAATACAAGGACATCTTCCAGAAAAAACACGGTGTGAAGCTGGGTTTCATGTCCTTTTTCGTGAAGGCCGCCATTCAGGCGCTCAAGGAATTTCCGGCCGTGAACGCGGCGATCGACGGCGAGGATCTCGTTTATAAAAATTATTACGATATCGGCGTGGCCGTCAGCACGCCCCAGGGCTTGATCGTGCCTGTTCTACGGGACGCGGATGCGCTCTCCATGGCCAAGATTGAAGCGAAAATCGCGGATCTGGGCGCGCGTGCCCGTGACGGCAAGCTGACGATGGATGAAATGACGGGCGGCACCTTTACGGTCACCAATGGCGGGATATTCGGATCCCTGCTGTCCACGCCGATCCTGAACACGCCCCAGTCGGGTATTTTGGGGATGCACAAGATCCAGGACCGCGCCATGGTTATGAAGGACGGCTCCATCAAGGCGCGGCCCATGATGTATCTGGCCCATTCCTACGATCACCGCATCATTGACGGGCGCGAGGCGGTGGGCTTTCTTGTGCGCGTGAAAGAGGCCATCGAGGACCCGCAGCGGCTTTTGCTGGACGTTTAAGGGTTATTTTCCGGCTTTGACGCGGGAATATTTTTGATATAGCGTTGCTGTTATGGGTAGCGTAACTGACAAAATTATCTGGAGCGCGGCATTTTTATCGGCAGGCGCTTGTTGTTTTCTGGGTGTGGACGGATGCCGGGATCATTTCCGGGAAGCTGCAGAGATTCGGGAAAACATTCAAAATCCCCGCTATAAAGAGGCTCTGCTGAACAAGAATTTTCAGGCCAGCCTTGAAGGGCAGGCCCGGGAACAGATCGGCGCCTGCGGCACCGTCCTTCAGCAACGGGCCTTCACGAAATTCATGGATGTCGATGCGTCCTACGGCTATACGGGTCCGGACACGATTTTTGTAGGCGGGGTTCCCCTGGTACGGGATTTCAGCCAGGCGACGCAAGACGCCGATCAATCCTGGCGCACCTATGAGGACCGGATCAGCGAGGAGCATAATCTGGGAGCTCGGAAAGGCTGCGGACTTCCCATACTGGGTATGGCGGCGCTTCTGGTGGGGGCCGTGGCCACCCGCAAGCAGAAAGGCGTACCGGATCAGAGGCTGAATTCCTGAACCGGCGGAATACGCCTCCCCTCAAAAAGGCTTAAGGCCCATCTGAAACCTTTATAATTCCCGCCTTCTCCAGAAGATCCAGCGCGCGGGGCCCATGCTCGTCCCGCGCCGCTGTCCTGTCGCCGACCGTGAGGCGGTTCAGCCCCGCCGCGACCATGTTGACCAATTCCCTTGAGGTGGGCACGCGGCTAGAATACACGAAATCAGGATTGATCCGCAGGCCCCGGCGGGCGGCACTCATCATGAGCCGGTTGAGGGGTTGGAGCGTGAAATTGTATTTCCCCTCCGGCGCGGGTTCGGGTTCCCTGCCGGCCATCCCGCAGGGTTCTGCGCTGAGAATACCCGCCTCGATTCCGGTTGCGCGGGCCAGGGCCATGGCGAAGGGTTCCGGGTCATAGGCGCGCCTGTTGGAGCGCACGTAGAAATGGAACAGGGAGTCTAAAATCGGCTTGCCCGGCGCGTCGGGGAAGGGGGTCAGACCCACGGGTTTGTCCTGCGCGGGCTTGTATTCGTCCGGGATTTCAAGAAGGGTCTGGAGCCGCTGTTCTTTCCGGAACAGAAGAACAACCGCGATCCCCGCCGCGCGGCAGATCCGCAGGGACATCTGTTCGAAGTCATGGCCGCGCCGTTGCGCATAATCCTTCTCGAAGCCCTTGTGGTCGATATAGAGCGCCTTTATCCCCGCCTCGGCCATGTATTTCACGCAATTGGGGCAGGGCGGGTCGGTGACGAACAGGCTGGCCCCGTCCGTGCGCGGGGCGTGCAGCAGGCAGGCCGTCTCTGCGTGCACCGTGCCGCTGGCGTTGCCGATGCGGGTGTCTGTTCCAATTTTATCCCGGATGGAAGGAGGCCATTCGTTCGTCATGGCCAGTGAAAAAGGAGCGCCATTGCGATCCGATCCGGCCAGCGCGGCGGCCACAGGGTTCACGGGATGAGCGCTCTCCCCGACGATGTCGACGGCGCTTTGCATCAGGGCGAAGGGAGAAAAGTCAGAGCACATGAGACAGACGGGACGGCGGCGTTACACTCAGTCCAGCGTAGCATATTTCAGCAAGCGTGTACCCTGCTTGCTTTATCTTTCTTCCACGAACTCTAGGTCGCGGTGGAAGGTTTCGGGCGTGAAGAGCAGCGCCGTGAAGGCGATCCAGACCACGCCGACGCCCAGGATCAGGCCAGATATGTGGAAGGACAGGCCCAGCGGTCCGTGCATCCAGGCCAGCAGCATGTTCATGGGGATGACGGACCCGCGCACGAAATTGGGCACCGAGGTCGTCACGGTGGCGCGCAGGTTCGTACCGAATTGCTCCGCCGTGGAGGTCACGAAGGTCACCCAGTAGCCGCCCAGCAGGCCCACGGCGAAGATGAAGGCGTAAAACATCGTCGATGAAACGCCCTGAAGCGCGAAGTAAAGAACAAAGAAAGGCAGGCCGCAAGCCAGGCAGAGAAGCAAAGCCTTGCGGCGGCTCTGGAGAATCTGGCCCAGAAAACCGCAGGCAAAATCCCCGATGAACAGCGCGCTGTAGCAAAGCGTGATGGCCATGGCGGCGGTCACTTCGCCCTTCACGCCCATATCCCGCGCGAATTCCGGCGACAGGGTGACGAGGATCCCGATCACATACCAGACCGGAAGTCCCACGCAGACGCATCGCACATACCGCATCAACAGACGGGGGCTGGTCAGGATCATCATGAGGTTCCCGCGCTCGATCTTTTTATGTTCGGTCAGGCGGGTGAAGACCTTCGATTCCTTCAGGCTCATCCGGGCCAGAAGCAGGAGGAGCCCTGCGATCCCGCCGACGAAATACATGACCCGCCAGGGCAGAATCTGCCCCACGATTCCGGCCAGAATAGCTCCTATGGCGGCGCCCGCCACGATAAGCATCACGCCCAGCCCGCGCTTCGTCTTGGGCAGGGATTCCGAAACAATCGTTACGGCCGCCCCGACCTCGCCCGCCAGCCCGAAACCCGCCATGAAGCGCCAGACCGCGTAGTCATTCACGCCGGTTGAAAAACCGCTGCCGATATTGGCCACGGAATACATGACGATGGAGGCGAACAGCACCTTCAGCCGCCCCAGCTTGTCGCCCAGCATGCCCCAGACGATCCCGCCGATGATGAGGCCCGCCATCTGCATGTTCATGATGAACATGCCCGCTTCCGTCAGCGCGTCGCCCTCAAGCCCCAGATCCTTCAGGCTGGGCGTGCGCACGACGCTGAACGTCGCCATGTCGAACACATCGACCATGTATCCCAGCCCTGAAATGACCACGACGGGCTGCATCAGGAGCTTCACGTCGTCCCAGATGCGGGAGAGGCGGTGGGCGAGGGATTTTTTCATGGGGTGTCCCTTTCCGGTTGGGATTTTTGTTATTCTAAAGAGGGTGTTAGGGGGTGTAAAGGCTGAAAAAAATTAAACCACGAAGACACGAAGATCACGAAGCCTTCTCGCACGGTCATCCCGAATGCGCGATAGCGCGGAGGGATCCTCCCCCTGAACACAATACCGGCTAAGATCCCTCGCATACGCTCGGGATGACAGGTGGGGCGCTTGCGGCTCCCTTTTCCCGGGTATATAGTCGGCCCTGTTTTAAAGCCAGAGGAGCAATCATGACCCAGACATATGACGTACTCGTGATCGGTGCGGGGCCCGGCGGCTATGTATGCGCGATCCGCTGCGCGCAGCTCGGCCTGAAGACGGCCTGCGTGGAGAAGCGTGAAACGCTGGGTGGCACGTGCCTGAATGTCGGGTGCATCCCTTCCAAGGCGCTTTTGTCCTCCTCCGAGAAATACGAGGACGCGGGCAAGCATTTCGCGGATATCGGGATCAAGATCGGAAAGCTGGGCCTCGACCTGCCCGCCATGATGAAGTTCAAGGACGGCGTGGTGGAGGCCAACACCAAGGGGATTGAATTCCTGTTCAAGAAAAACAAGATCGACCGCCTGACGGGCGCGGCGGAAATTCTGGGCGCGGGGAAGGTGAAGATCGGCGGCACGGTTTACGAAGCGAAACATATCGTGATCGCCACGGGCTCGGATGTCTCCACGCTGCCGGGCATTGAGATCGACGAGAAGAAAATTGTGTCCTCCACCGGCGCGCTGACGCTGGCGGACGTTCCCAAGACCATGGCGGTCATCGGCGGCGGCGTGATCGGGCTGGAGATGGGCACGGTCTGGCGCAGGCTGGGCGCGCAGGTCACGGTGATCGAATATCTGGACAATATCCTGCCCGGCATGGACGGCGAGGTGCGCAAGGAAGCGCTCAAGATCCTCAAGAAACAGGGCATTGATTTCAAGCTGTCCTCCAAGGTTACGAGCGCGAAATCCGGCCCTAAGGGCGTGGAGCTGAGCATCGAGCCCGCCGCGGGCGGGGCGGCGGAAAAGCTGAGCGTCGACATCGTCCTCATGGCCGTGGGCCGCAAGCCCTATACAGACGGGCTGGGCCTCGAGAAGGCCGGCGTCGCGCTGGACAATCGCGGCCGCGTGCAGGTGGACGGGCATTTCGAAACGAACATACAGGGCATCTATGCCATCGGCGACGTCATCCAGGGCCCCATGCTGGCCCACAAGGCGGAGGACGAGGGCATGATCCTGGCCGAGATGCTGGCGGGCCAGAGCGGGCATATTGATTACAACCTCATCCCCGGCGTGGTCTATACGTGGCCGGAAATATCCAGCGTGGGCAAGACCGAGGAGCAGTTAAAAGAGGCGGGAATCGCCTACAACGCCGGAAAATTCCCCTTCATGGCCAATGGCCGCGCCCGTGCGATGGGCATGAATGAAGGCTTCGTGAAAATCCTCGCCTGCGCCAAGACCGACCGCGTTTTGGGCGCGCACATGATCGGCCCGAATGTCGGCGAGTTGATTCAAGAGGTCGTCAGCGTCATGGAATTCGAAGGCACGGCGGAGGACATCGCCCGCACCTGCCACGCGCATCCCACCTTGACGGAGGCCGTGAAGGAAGCCGCGCTGGCGGTGCATAAAAGGCCGGTGCATATTTAGGGCTTTGCAAAGGCTTCTTCGCTAAAAAACACACCGTCATCCCGGCGCAGGCCGGGATCCATGGGGGTCATGGGCGCGGTATCACGATGTTTCGAGCAAGCGGACAAATGGATCCCGGCCTGCGCCGGGATGACGGCAGGGGATGAGGGCCGCTTGTGGTGTTGCTCAGCCTTACGCCGGAAAGACGATTTCCACGGTGTGGGGATTTGTGAAGGAAACGCTCTGCGCGCAGGAAAATTTGTCCTTGTTGAAGATGTCCGCGAAAACCGCCTGATTGAGATCGCCTTGAAAAGCGGGGTTTTGTACGGTGAACACGCCGGCTTTTTTGTTAAAGGCAACGGACGGCTGTCCCTGCAAGGCGGGGGCGCCGGGGTAGGTTTTGAACCCCTCGTCGAGCCGGATTTCCAGCACGCGCGCGGTGTGATGCACGAGCTTACTATCGGTGTGATCGTGGCCGATGATTTTGACGTTGAGCGTCTGAGGCTCTTTTTCGGAGCTGTTTCCAAAAATATTAAAGATCATTTCTCATCCCTGAATCATCGGGAACGATCTGAACGCCCATGTGCCCTCCGGGTGTTTCGTATATGGTGAAATCGAATTTTGCGTGTTCCACCACTGTGACGCCGGAGTTTTGAAGTTTTGTGCGCTTTAAAGGTTCGTATGCGCGAATGTCGTCATTAAAGACATTGTTCAGCACGGACCATGCCGTATTTGTGCCGGTGTCGACCGTATTAACGCGTCCGGCAAGGACTTCCACGGCTTCTCTTTTGAGTATGCCCTGGAAGGGCGCCAGCGCCTGGGGAATTTTATCCACGTTGCCGATATGCGGGCCGGCAACTTTAAAAAACGAAGTTTGGAAGGCGAGCTGACCTTCTGGCTCAAACCCGGCGACCTCTTTGCGCGCTTGCTCTCCGCTCACGAAGCCAGTGGCGTAGGCTCTTCCCCATTCTTCTTCTTTGGTGAATTTATCAAACGGCTTCAGTGTCATGGGTCTCCATTCCTTTTGCAGTCATAATCATAATAAGACTGACCATAAGGGGAGATTTTTCTGAAGGCAATAAAAAAAGACATATTGCGGTAAAGGGCCTATAATTATTGACATATTTTAAAAAATTTAGTAGAGTTCGGGCAAGCATTGACCGAGAAGAGACTGCATAGAGAGGGAGAAAGAGGATGGGAAATAGACAAAAGGTTTCATTCTTTAAAAAGGCTGCTCAATTTTATCAGGGGCTTGTGGAAGATGAAAAACTCCAGGATCTTGAGACCGAGCTTCGGGACAACATAAAAAAGAGGGTCTATGCCAGAGATGAGAACATTACGGCCTCTCACGTCGTTTTATCGCTGAATGCATTGACGAGGATCATTCCGGACGAGCAATGGGATGATCTGGCAGGCAAGGCCATAACCCAGTGGATCGAGGGGTTTGAGGTAGAGGAGCAACCCGAGGCCGCCGCCAAAATGCGGGCGGCGATCGAACCCTTCCCCGACGACGAGGAGGCACCGTATTTGAAGGCCGTGCCGTCCCGGCACCGTTTTGAATGTGTGGAACCGGATGAGAACTCGGTAAAAGCCACAGAGGCTGATCTCAGAAGAATTAGAATACAAGAGCAACAGGTCAGGGCCGAAAAGTCCCGTGTTGCAGGTCCTTATCCAGACTCTTCTGATTTTGACAGGCGCTTGAAGGATGTTTTTCAAAGGGAATCAGAGAGAAATGAAAAATGGACTAAGGAAGAAACCCGTCGTCGTCAGTCAGAAGAGATCGAGAGATCTTGGAAAAGCGGAAATCCTCATGGGTGGAAAGATTCATATTTGTAATCTGTCCGGACCTGCGAGAGGCTTTTCTTACTTCCCCGCTTTATCCGGCTCTTTGTAGGATTTCAGGAATCCTTCGAAGAGATCGGTTTCGGCCACGATGTTCATCAGGGTTTCCCGGTCGGCCAGCGCGGAACTGCGGCGCGGGCGCGTGACGATCTCAAAGGCCTGCGCCTTGGGGGTCTGGGTCATGAGATCGCTGTATTTCTCCCGCATCTCCGCCAGCCCGATCCGGTCGTTCGCGAGATTGAGCGCCACCGCGCGATTGAGGATCAGGCCCGCATCGGCGTCTCCGGGCGGGCGGGTCAGGGTGAGGTTGCGATCAAGGATCACTTCGCCGAGCGCATTGGCGGCGTCATCCCAATATCCGGCGTTCCAGGCGATATCCGCGCGCAGCCGATGGACATCGGGCACAGGTTCCAGATTCCCCAGGGCCGCGATGGCCTGGTCGGGACGGCCCAGTTGCGCCTGCGCGCGCGCGCGCAGAAGCGGGACTTCCCGCAGGCGCTCGGGAGTCTGAACATCGGCCGGCAATTTTGAGAGCTCGGCGGCGGCGCGGTCCAGATGTTTCATCGCCCCCGCGGCGTTGTTGTCCAGAAGATTGATGGCCGCCAGCCGGGTGGAGGTTTTGTAGGCCGCCAGACCGGATTGATGGGGGAGGAGGCGCTCGGAGAGAATTTTTGAGGCCCGCTCGAACATATCGGCGTCGATCAGGCGCTCGCTCAGACTATGTATAATTTTGTCCCCCTCTGCGCCCGTGGGCAGGAGCGGCGTGAATTGCTCATAGAGCCCGATCATGTCCAGTGGAGAGATTTTGGCCAGAACCGCTTTGTCCAAAAACAGGTTGCGGAGCAGGGATTTCATCTCGGCCGTGATTTTTTCTCCCTTGTTGTCCCCATAATCAAGGGAAGCGGCGTCGCGCATAATATTCAGCCCCTTGGCGTACGCGCCGTCGGCGAAATAGACTTTTCCCAGATTGTAGAGGATCTGGACTTCCAGATCGTCCCCGCGCCAGGCGTAGCGCAGGCGCTCCAGATGATCGGCGGCTTCCTTGCTTGTAATTTCTTTCTTTTCCATCTTAAGGAGGGTCAGGGCCAGACCTGCCTTAACCCGGTAGAGTTCATCCGGGCCTTCCGATAAAGGAGTCCAAAGGGCCTTGGCTTCATCAGGCTTGCCCTTTTGCCGGGCCGCTTCGCCTTCCAGATAGGAGAGGGCTGCTTTCTGACCGGGGTTGAGGGGTTCTTCCTCCTCTTCCAGCCGGGCTAAAATCTCATCGGCTTCCCGTGTTTTACCGGCGCGCAAGGCGACCTCCGCCAGCACGGGGGCGAGGCGGTTGAACAAAACGGGCGTATAGGAATCCATCACGGAGGGATCCGGCGGGAGGCTGGCGGCGGCCTGCGTCCAATCCCCCAAGCCTGCCAGCACATAGGCGCGCCAGAAACCGATCTCTCCGAATTCCTGAAGGGATTCACGGGAGAAAATGGCAAAGGCGTCTTCATGTCCGCCCGTCATCGCGTAGGAGGCGCCGAGCAGGGCCGTGAATTCCGGATTGTCCGCAAGATCGGGCATTCCGTCGCGGGCAAATTGCAGGAAACCAAGAGCTTCGGGTAGATAGCCATGGGAGAGATACATCTTGGCCAGGTTGATCAGGCTTTCGATTCTATCGCCTTCGGGCAGATCCTTAAGAACGCTGAGAACAAGGGTTTTGTTTTTATCCAGGGCTCCTATCGGCCCCATGGTCCAGTTGCGGAAATCATAGACGCGCTGGGTCCCGAAAGATGTTGAATCGCCGGCGGTCTTTTTTATATGAGGGTTCTTGCGCTGCGCGAGGGTGAGGGTGATATCTTCCTCAGGGCTGAGGGAGAGTCCGCCGGGACGGGAAATTTCAACGCCCTCGGGGGTGATTTCCACGTTCAGATCGTCCCGTTTGGGCACGATGGCTATCCCCGCCGGAGAGGGCAGGAGGTTGAAATCCACGAACTGGCGGGCGGGAATAGCCAGGGCGCCCACCTGAGCAACGGTCACGATTTTTACCGGAAGGCCGGAGACCGGGTCGTTGGCATCCAAAACAGCGCGCGCGCCCAGCAGGGGCCAAAGCATCCGGTTGCCCCTCATGGAAGGTTTAACGAATTTTGCCTCATCGGCCTCATCCTGCGAGACCTCGAAGCGCCACAGCAGCCCTCCGCCGTCGCCCCGGATACGGGAGCGCGGGGGCAGGGGAAGAAGGAAGATTTTAGCGGCGGGATTTTCTTCTTCCTCAACGGGGAAGAAATCCGCCGCGCCCGGCCCGCTGACCTGGGGTCGGATGGGGACGGCCTTATCGCCATTGACGATCCAGAATTTTTTGTTCCATGCGAAGGCGGCGATGGGAATTTCCCTGGTGGAGGGAATAGCGATGAAGGTCGAGGTCAGAGCAGTCGCTTTGGATATCGGTAATTCCGGTGGGTTTTCCGGAGGCGGCGGCGCGGCAGCCGCAGGAGGGGGAGCATTCTCCGGAGCCGTGGGAGGAGCAGGCTCTTTCAGCGAAGTCTCCGCCGGAGGGGCGGGATCTGGTTCGGGGGCCGGTGCGGCGACCGGAGCAGGGGGAGCGGGTGCCGCAGTCTCCGGAGCAGGGGGTATTTCTTTTTGGGTTTTTAGGGGCTGTGTTTTTACGGGCGGATTTTTTGTCTCTGCCTTGGGGGGGGCCTTGGGAGAGGGTTCAGGCGGGCTTTTTTCCGGGGTTTTAGGAGGCGGCACTGGCTTGGACGCGCCGGGCGGGTCATAGACATCCAGCACAAGCCGTCCGCCCGCGTCAAAATCACGGATACGGGCCGAAGGCGGTACCCTTAGCGAGATGGTCAGGGGCGTGCTGGAGATGAGTTTTACGTCGCTGAAGGTCAGGGCCGGATCGTTGCCGGGCAAGGCGGAAAGCCCGGCATCCGTGCTGAACGTGACAATCAGGATATCGGGAGAGGGTTTCTGGGTGATGTAGGGAACGCTGCGCCCCCAGTCAAAGACGAGCCGGGAATAGCCATCGTGATCTCCCGCGCGGACGCCGACTTTCTCCTGCGCGTAAAGGCTCCGCGCAGGCAGAAAAGCAGAGATCAGTGCGATTATCTGGATCAGGCGGCCCACAAGCGCCAGAGTGCCATAGCTTCATCCGAAGAACAAGCTGGTGCGCTGTCTTCTCTTGCTTCCTTGCAGGTTGCTTTGCAGGAAAACAATACCTACAATGCGCGCTCGACGGTCTGGGATATCTCTGGAGGCTTTTGTGCGTCAAATTCTTTTGGGCTGTGTTGTTTGTCTGGTTCTGGCCGCGTGTTCATCGGATAAAGATGGCGCGCAGGTTGAGGAATCGGTGGAGATTCTTTACGGAAAAGCCACGGCGGCCATGGACGCCAAGCAATATGCCGAAGCCACCAAATATTTTGAAGAGGTCGAGCGCCAGCATCCTTATTCCCAGTGGGCGACGCAGGCCCAGGTGATGTCCGCTTATGCTTCTTATCTCGATCAGCGCTATGACGAGGCGATTCTGGCGCTGGACCGTTTTCTGGAGCTGCATCCCGGCCACAAGGATGTTGATTACGTCTATTATCTAAAGGCTTTGTGCTATTACGAACAAATCTCGGACGTTCGCCGGGATCAGCAGATGACGCAGGAAGCCCTGGAGGCCCTCGACGCCTTGATAAAGCTTTATCCGAATAGCTCATATGCCCGGGATGCCGTTTTGAAGCGGGATCTGACCATGGATCACCTGGCTGGCAAGGAGATGGAAATCGGGCGCTATTACCTCAACCGGGGAGAGGTCAACGCCGCGATCAACCGTTTCCAGAGCGTGGTCAAGGATTACCAGACAACGTCCCATGCCGCTGAAGCGCTTCACCGGCTGGTGGAGGCATACCTGACGCTGGGCCTGAAGGACGAAGCCACGCGGATCGCCGCAGTGCTGGGGTATAACTACCCGGGAAGCCCCTGGTACAAGCGCAGCTATGACCTGCTGGACGATGCGTCCCGGCAGAAAATCATCAGCGAGCGGGGAATCATGGACCGGACAATCGATTCCGTCTTCAAGCCGGATTAGGGCGCGGCTCATTCATCGTCTTTTGTCTTGCCAAATCCGGCGGCGCTGTTATAAGAGGCGCAGTTTTCAAACACGCAAAAGGGTTTTTCCATGGCCATTGAACGCACATTTTCGATTATCAAGCCCGACGCTACGCGGCGCAACCTGACCGGGGCTATCAACGCAAAGCTGGAAGGCGCGGGTTTGCGCATTATCGCCCAGAAACGCATTCACATGACGCTGGCCCAGGCGGAAGGATTTTACGCCGTTCACAAGGCTCGTCCGTTCTTTGGCGAGCTGACGGAATTCATGTGCTCCGTGCCCGTGGTGGTGCAGGTTCTGGAAGGCGAAAACGCGGTCCTGAAAAACCGGGACGTCATGGGCGCCACCAATCCCGCGGACGCCGCGCCAGGGACTATCCGGAAGGAATTCGCCCTGAATATCGGCGAGAATTCTGTCCATGGGTCCGACAGCCTGGAAAACGCGCAGACTGAAATCGCCTATTTCTTCTCGAAAGATGAGATCGTCGGGTAGCACGCGCCCTGGTTAAGCGATTTTGAGTTAAGCGATTTTCGGCAAGGCTTACGAGGACGGCAGATCTGGTCCCAGCGACACAAAGGTCTGCTTGCCGCCAAAGATATGAGCGGCGACCGATTCCACCGATTTTTTCTCGATAGCGTCTATTTTTATGATTTCCGCCGCCGGATCGTAGGGGCGGTTGTGATGCAGAAGATGCCGCGCCAGCTTGTCCACGCGGCGCATCATGGATTCGCGCCCCATCAGGACGCTGGATTTCATCTGCATTTTCGCGCGGTCTATTTCCTGGTCTGTCAGGGTGTGCGTGGCTTTTGAGATTTCCTCCCGCACGATGGGAAGAATCTCAGGCATTTTCTCGGGCCCGGTTCCGGCATAAATTCCGAACTGCCCGTCGTCCTGCCAGGCGGATTTGAAGGAGAAAATCGAATAGACCAGCCCGCGTTTTTCACGCACTTCCTGAAACAGGCGGGAAGACATGCCGCCGCCCAGCAGGCTTGAGAGGGCTTGGCCGCTATAGTAATTCTCGTTGTGGAGGCTGAGCCCTTGGAAGCCGAGAATGAAGTGAATCTGCTCGAGCTTTTTGGAGATCCTGATCTCTCCGCCTTCACAGGACGCGGGGAGGTGAGGGATCGGCTTGTCTTGGGGAAGATGCTTGAAGAGGGCTTCCGCCTGCTGGACGAATTCATCGTGATTTATATTGCCCGCGCCGCAGATCACCATGCGCGAGGGTGTGTAGAACGTGTCTATATAGCTTTGAAGGGTGGCTTTGGTCATCCCCGCGATAATCTCGGTCGTTCCCAGGATGGGCGCGCCCAAAGCCTGATTGGGATAGGCGACCTTATAGTATTCGTCGAAAATCAAATCGTCGGGCGTATCCACCGACATTCCGATTTCCTGCAGGATCACGTCGCGTTCACGCTCTATTTCATCAAGAGGCAGGATGGAATTCAAAATCATGTCACCCAGGACATCCAGGGCGAGGGGCACATCATTCTTGAGAACATGGGCGTGGTAGCTGGTGACTTCCCGCCCTGTATAGGCGTTCATCTGGCCGCCTACATTTTCAAGTTCCTCGGCGATGGTCTGGGCGTTGCGGTTTTTTGTCCCCTTGAAGAGCATGTGCTCGACCATATGGGCGACGCCGTTATGGCGCAGGTCTTCATCCCGCGTCCCCACGCCGACCCAGACGCCCACAGCCGCGCTTTCCACATGGGGGACGGGATCGGTGGCGATTCGCAGGCCGTTTTCAAGAGTCGTCAATTTGATAGAAGACATGAGGTTCCTAGATTTGCGCAGATGAGGATATGTGGGGGTTCTGTAGCATAAAAGTCCGCCCATATCCATACCAAGCGCAGGGGGAGGGAAGCGGCACTGGCGAGAGGCGGAAGCGTTAGACGGTCTGGCCGCCGGAGAATCCGCTGGCGATCACATCGTCGATCACGCGCTGGAAATTAGAGCGGGCCGTGTTTGAAAGGGGCATGAATTCGAAGGCGACCTTTCCGTGAGACTTGCGCACGACGCGGGCGCGCTGGGGGATGTCCATCACTTCGTCGCGGAGCTTGAATTTCATGGTGACGTCCAGCTCGTTGTCCACGCCAAACATCCGCCCATCGGCATTCACCAGAACGCCGCCCAGCGACCAGTCTTCCACGGGATAGGGTTTTCCCCCAATAAGGGTCACGCATTTGGTGTTCTTATGGCGCGTATAGCGGCGGCGGGTTGAGATTCCGTCGTTGCCGGTCTGTCCGCGCAGGGTCGATAAGAGGGCTGCAAACATCGGGATTATCCCACTGGGTAAGTATTGTTCTGGTTATCTCTGGCTCATTATAAATAGGTTAGGGAAAGAAATCAAATTTTTTTACTTTTTTTCTTGACACAGTAGGAATTATATCCTATAACTGTTCCTATCAACACCAGAGGTGCGTCTTGAACGCTTATCCTTCCGGTGTTTGCTCTCCGAACGCGCTGATAACGACGCTGCCGCAAGGCGGCGCGCCCGCGCCTGTTCGCTTCCCGGTTTCCCAAAGGCCCCCCGCACGGGCGACAACCCAAGGCCGGTTCATTCCCTCAACCCTGAACCAACAAGAGGTTATTCATGTCCACTACACTTGACCAGGCCTTCATCAAGCAGTTTGAACGCGAAGTGCACGAGGCTTACCAGCGCCAGGGCTCGAAACTCCGCAGCACGGTGCGCACCATTTCCAACGTCAACGGCTCGACCGCCGTGTTCCAGAAAGTCGGGACCGGGACGGCTTCCACCAAATCCACGCACGGGATGGTCCCGGTGATGAATCTCGATCACTCCCATGTCGAGGTCGCGCTGCAGGATTTTTATGCCGGCGACTGGATCGACCGGCTCGAGGAGCTGAAGACCAACATCGACGAGCGGCAGGTGATCGCCAATGCCGGCGCCCACGCACTGGGCCGCAAGACGGACGAGATGATCATTGCCGCGCTGGCCACGGCGTCGACCAACACGATTTCCGACGGCAATACGGGCCTGACGAAGACGAAGATTCTCTCGGCCTTTGAAACTTTCGGCGAGGCCGACGTGCCCGATGACGGCCAGAGATATTGCGTGATCGGCTGGAAGCAGTGGAGCGAGCTGCTGTCGTTGGAGGAATTCGTGAACGCCGATTATGTAGGCGCCAACGCATTGCCGTTTTCGTCCGCGACGCAAGCGAAAATGTGGCTGGGCACGGTCTGGACCCCGCATTCGGGCCTGCCGGTGGCGAGCGATATACGCTCCTGTTTCTGGTATCACAAAACCGCCGTGGG
>JAIOYC010000001.1 GCA_021741325.1 Alphaproteobacteria bacterium | reverse complement strand
CCCGGTTTTCGTCTGAAAGCCTCGCCCAAGCGGGCATAACGGCATCGCCTCTTCCGCCTGAATTTCTAAGAGCCTTTCCGATTGAATCTTTACCAGCCAAGGCGCCTGTGCCTTCATCGACCGCCACAACCGCGGCTCCCGTGGAAATCTCTTCGGGGAAGCTTGCCCCTGACAGCTCCTCTTTTCCTGTTCTTCCCCAACAGGAAGAACTGGCCCTGATCGAAGATTTTTTGGATCGTATTCTGGGATCCGCAAAAACGCCTGAATCCGATTTTTCTCCAATCCTTGAATCCCAAAAAGCGGAATTTTCGCCTGCGGCGGCGCCCTTCATGGCGCGGATTGAAGAAGCGCTTCCACCTCCAAATGCCGATCCCCGCAATGCGTCTCCCCACGATGCGAAAAATCCAGGGGCGCAAAAATCTGAAATGTCTCCTGAACCGGCCGCCCCGCAAAATCTCTCTGCCCTCACAACCGGCTTGACGACGGCGGAGGGATTCCCCGTGCTGAGCGTCACAAATTCCCAGGGAGGCCTTGTAAGTTTTTATATTGCACGGTCTCCGGGAGCCGAGATCGCGCCCGGCACGTTGCTGCGCCTCACCCCTCTCAACGCACAGGAAATAATAGGCACGCCCTCCACCGCCCTACCCTTGCTCACGCCCGGCATATGGCCCGCCATGACTGCGCTCTATGAAACTTTGGCGCAAATCGCTCCGCCTCTTGCGCATACTCTGCGCGCAGGGATCTCCAATCCCGCCAGTCCCACACAGATTACGCCGGCTGCCTTGTTTTTTATGGCGGCTGTGACGGGCGGAAATCTTGCGGGCTGGCTGGGAGACAAGACCATCGACGCCCTGCGCCGCGACGGACGAGGGCATATCCTCTCCCGCTTGATGGAAGAAAGTGGCCTGATGGGGCGGTTGACCGCCACGGAATCGACCGGCCAGGATTGGCGCAGCATGGCCTTGCCCTTGTTTTGGGACAATGAAATTCACAAAATGATCCTTCATTACAAGCGGGACGGCCAGGAAGACGATACGCCCGAGAAGGGAAAACAAGGAACCCGCTTTATTTTCGATCTGACACTCTCGGCCATGGGAAAAATCCAGATTGACGGACTTTTCCGTTCGAATCGGCTGGACGTCATTCTGCGCAGCCTTACCCCCTTCAGCGCTGCCATGCAGGCCGATATGCGCCGTACATACGTCCTGGCTCTGGAAGAAACCGGCCTGACGGGAGAGCTGGGATTTCAGAGCGACCCTTCAAAATGGGTCACCGTGACGGCGGAGGCCGAGCCCTTTTGGGTTTCAGCCTGAGAAAACCGCGGCCCGCGCCTATAAGCCCGCCAGGCAGCTCAGGATTTCCTCAGCCGCGGTGACTGAGGGGTTCTCGCCGTCCGCCCCCGCCAGGAGCCCGGGCAGAGCCTTGAATTTTTCCTTTTGTTTCGCCCGCGCATCAGGATTTTTAAAAAGCCTTGAGATCCCGGCCCCCACCTTCAGGGAGTCGCAATGCCCCTGTAAATATTCAGGGACAATTTTTTCATTCAATAAAATATTCGCCAGATGGGCGTAGGGGATTTTAACGATTCTTTTGGCGATTTCCCATGAAAGCGGATTCATCCGGTAGGCGATCACATGCGGCACTCCAAAATAGGCCAGCTCCAACCCCACGGTGCCCGATACAGCCATAGCCAGATCGCACGCCGCGAAGGCTTCCCATTTCTGGGTGGGATCAGACACAAGAATGGGGTTTCCTCCCCAGGATTCAATGATAGCGCGGACGTTATATTCCAAAGCGGGAATAGTCGGAACCAATATCCGGACATCTCCCCATTGCTCACGCAGGATGCTCAGGGTTTCCTGAAAGACCTGCGCGCTTATTTTCAGCTCATGCTCGCGGCTTCCCAGAAAAACGCCCAGAAGAGTCTCGTCTTCTCCCACGCCGTGCAGGTCGCGAAAAGCCTGTCTGTCGACCAGCATAGGATCCTGTTCCACTATCGGATGTCCTATGTGAACGGTTTTCAGCCCATGCTTCTGGAAGTAGGGAGGCTCGAAAGGAAACAGGCACAAGAGCCTATCGAAAACTTTTGCGATCTTGCGCGCTCGTCCGGGACGCCACGCCCAGACTGTCGGTGCAACATACTGGATAATCTTTCCCTTGTATTTCCCGCGCTTTTTAAGCGTCCGGGCAAGATGGTAATTGAACTCCTGAAAATCGATGGTGATAACGGCGGCGGGATTGCGTTTTTCAATCTCTTCAGCCAGAGCGCGCATAAGCCGCACCAAGCGGGGAAGCTGGGAGACAACCTCCCACAGACCCATGATGGTGATCTCCTCCATGGGCAGAAGGCTGTGAAAGCCTTTTTTTTTCATCAGGTCGCCACCGATCCCCCAAAAGGCGAACCGTCCCGGTGCCCTGGCCTGCAAAGCCGCTATCAAGCCCGCGCCCAGAGAATCTCCGGAAGGCTCGCCGGCAATCAGAAATAGGCTTTCGGTCATGGGATTGTCTTTCTGTGCACCAAAGAAAAAATTCCCCGCCCGTTTCTTACCGCAGCGCGCGCTTCTTGTGCTTACGGTCGGGCAAGGCCTTCCCCCACCGCAGAGAATTCACAATATAGCTCGGACGGGTGTTGTTGTACTGGCCTGCCAGAACAGTGATGGCCTTTTCGACATCGGCGACAGTCTTTATATTGTGGAAAGAGGGCGCATGAAGACCGCTTTTGACGAGGCAGGTATCCATGTTGGCGAGCGATCCGCCGAGAATATCGTGCGCCATCGTATCGCCGATAACGATGGTTTGACCGGGGTAGATTTCCCGCTCCTGAAGAATTTTTATGCATTTTTGAAAGATGGGCTGATGCGGCTTGCCTATATATTGAACCACCCCACCGAAATCCATATAGCGCCGCGCCAGCGTCCCCGGTCCCATGATATATTCAATTCCCATCACTCCGAGACTGTCCGGGTTCGCGCACAAGGCCATCATGTGGCGACGCACCGCTTCCTTAAGGATAGGTTCGTAGTCTTCCAGCGTTTTTTCAGGAGAATCGGCACCGGAAATAATTAAAAAATTCGCATCACGGATGTCATCGACGACCTCCACATCCAGATCCCGGACGATGGAGCGGTCTCCGCCCCGGCTGATGACGTAGCATTTCTTCCCCAGATCCTTGAAAAAGCCTTCATCCTGGTTTTTCAAACCTTGCCAGGTCATTTCGCCGGATGTCAGAAGGATATCATACAGGGAAGGGGCTATTCCGATTTTTTTCAGGCGCTCGCGGTTTTCCTCCGCGCGCTTCCCTGAATTGGATAGGATGATAATAAATTTTTTGCGCGCCTTGAGTTCGCGGAGGCATTCCACCACGCCCTCATAAGGCTTCTCCCCGTCATGGAGTACGCCCCATTGATCGATGATGAACCCCATATAGCTGTCAGAAATATCCGATATGCCCTGACAGATCTTTGTTTTTTCGATACCGCTCATGCTTAAAATACCACCCTTTTCCATACAGCAATTGATCTTTTATTATCAGGCTTTTGGGGGTGCAAATCAATCCTTTAAGTCGCATAAGGAGACATCTTGCCGCATCTAGGAAATCGACAAAAACTCTTCCGATCCGCGCCTATTTTCAGGATTTCTAAACAGAGCCTTCTAATGCGCGTCTTTTTCCAGAACTTCAATCTGGGCCAACAGGTCCTGAGCCTGTATGCGCGCGCGGTTTCCGGCGGGAAGAATTTTCAGCGCGCTTTGCGCCTGAGCTTTCGCGTAATCAAGTCTGCGCTGCAAGACGGCCTCTTCCGCCAGATGGAGTTTCGCCATGCCTTCGTCGCCCTTCTGGCCGTATGCTGTGGCCAGCAATCTATGAATGCGGGGAGAGCGGGGTTCATCTTGCAGCGCGCGCTCAAGATTTGTAATCGCCTCGGCCTGATTGTTCGGACCCGATTCCAAAAGCGCGTGCGCGTAATCGATCCGGATCAATCCGGCCCGGGGCAGCATCGTAACGGCCTTCTTGTAAAAAGGCAGAGACTCCGCGACCCGACCCGAATCCCTTAAAATCTGGGCCTTGAGCTCCTGAAAATAAGGATTTTCGGATTCCTGCGCGATCAGGGCGTCAATTCCTTTCAGGGCCTCGGCTATATTTTTCTGTCTGTAGGCCGCGATGGCCCTGGCATAGCGCGCGGGGACTTCCTGATCCCGATCCCCATATATCCAGGCCACGCGACCGGGGTCTATATAAGCCGCCAGCTTTGCTTTCATCCGGTCGTGCTGCGCAATCCACGCAAGAGGCAAGGGCTGGCCCTTATCCTTGGAAGCGGCGATCCGGGTGGAAAGGCCATCGATCCGGTCACGGGTCAAAGGGTGGGTGCGCACATATTCACTCTGCCGGTCGGTAGGAAGCAGCTCCTCGGATTCCAGCTTGGAGAGAAAGCTCTGCAAGCCCGAAGGATCTATTTCCGACACCGTCAAAAAGCGAAGAGCGGCCTGATCGGCGCTGGATTCATAAATACGGCTGTGGGCCAGGAAACGGCGCTCGGCCACAGCGTTCGTTCCCGACATGATGGCATTGGCAGCCGCGCCATTGCCCGTCGCAATCGCCGCCCCGATGCCCAAAACCGTGCCCAGAATGCTTTCGTAGGATGCGCGCTCAAACGCTCCGCGTGTGCCGATCAGATGCCCACCCGCTATATGCCCCAGTTCGTGCGCCATCACCCCAATGATCTCGCTCGGATTTTCAGCTTTCGCGATCAGGCCGGTATACAGGAAGATGTTGGAACCGCCCGCGACAAAGGCGTTGATCTGGGGACTCTGGACGATGACGAACTCCACGCTGCCGGGGGACATGTTGGCGGCCTTGAGAAGGGGCGCCATCCAGTCCTTGAGCGTGGTTTCTATTTCGGTGTCGCGAATAATGACGGGTGCGGATTGCGCAATGCCCCGTTGGGGAAATACGAGTGAAACGGCGAGTAAAAGAAAAACCGTAATCGGCAGCCTCTTCATGAGCCCGCCGCCATCTCCGCGTCCCCTGTCTCCTGCATGCAATGAGCGTGACGCGCGCGCAAGGCCGCCTGACGTTCCGCAGTCAAGGACGGAGCGCACCGGGAACACGAAACCCCCTCTTCATAGAATTCATGCTGCGTTTCCTCACGAGCGAGCGGCTCCCCGCATCCATAGCAGATCGTATATCCTCCCTGCTCCAAGCCATGAACGACCGACACGCGCCGGTCGAACACAAAGCATTCCCCTTTCCAGAGCGAATTGTCGGCGGGAACCGCCTCAAGATAACCCAGAATTCCACCCTTCAGGTGATACACTTCTTCAAACCCCGCTGTAAGCATATAGCTTGAAGCTTTCTCGCAGCGAATACCCCCTGTGCAGAACATGGCCACCTTCTTGTGGCGTCCGGGATCAAGATTTTTCTCGACCCAGGCCGGAAACTCGCTAAACGTGTCCAGCCGGGGATCAAGAGCCCCTTCGAATGTCCCTACTTCGGTTTCATAAATATTGCGCGTATCAATCAGCACAACGTCCGGATCGGCGACAAGCCCGTTCCAGTCTCGCGGGGCCACATATGTTCCCACTCTATGGACCGGATCAGCCTCCGCGCATTTCATCGTGATGATTTCTTTTTTAGGCCGGACCTTGAAACGGTTGAATGGACGATCCCTGGAGAAGGAATATTTAAGTTCCCCGCTTTTGATGCCCACTTCCTTGTCCAGAAATTCTATCATCCGGTCCAGGGCTTCCGGAAGCGCGCCGATTGTGCCGTTGACCCCTTCGGGCGCCAGAAGAATCGTGCCGCACATCCCCTCGCATTGCGCTCCAAAAGAGAGAAGCCGGGCGCGGAGGCCCTTAATATCCTCCACCGCCGTGAATTTATAAAAAGCTGCGATTTTATAGGTCATGATTTCATCAATGGTTCATCAGATAATTGCATCACAGGCCGGCCCAGTGGATTTCCCCCCTCGGTCGCGCGCATTTCGTTGTTCAGAGCTTTTTACCAAAGACGCAGCGGACATGCAAACGCGCTCTGAAAACCGGCTATACCGATCTCATACAAAGAGATCAAACGCTGAAAAACAGGATGCAGGCCGCATTCTGCACGAGGCTGTCACCGGGGGAAAAATGGTTCTAGCACCTTCAATTATTATGTCTTCTTTTATGTTGAGCGTAGAAAAAAGAATACAAATGGAGCACACTGGGTTTATAACATGCAAATAACTCATGCAGAAACTACAAAAACAGGAGCGATCCCATGACACCGGAAAGACGAGAAAAGCTAAACCGCCTTTTTGAGAACGCCCAAGGAATTGGTTATCTTTCATTGGGGGCTGCTCTTTTCGCTATTCCGGGCGTGGCTGTAATCGAGAGAGATTTCAGAGAAAAGCAAGAGCTTCATCAATCTAAACCTGAGCCGGATCAAAACAGCGCCGTCAAACGGGACACGTTCACGCCGGATTAATAATCCCCCAGGACAGAAGCTCGAATGATCGGCCGAGTTTTTTTAATTTCACAACAGGGTGCCGGGGAAAGAATGGCGCGCCCGGCAGGATTCGAACCTGCGGCCTCTGCCTCCGGAGGGCAGCGCTCTATCCTCTGAGCTACGGGCGCTTTTGGAAAATCAGTCAGACAGATACCAGAAGTCAGTAAATAAGGCAATCATTCGATAACGGCTTCCGTCCGGCCCCGCGTGGGGGTATCCTTATCGGGAAAGAGCTGCGCCGTGCAGACTATCATATATATCATACTCGTTCCGGAGGTCTTTGATGAGCTTGAAGGGAAAAACCGCGCTGGTGACAGGATCAACCAGCGGCATAGGGCTCGCCATCGCCCGCGCTCTGGCAGCGGAGGGCGCGGATCTTATCCTGAACGGCTTCGGAGAGCCTAAAAATATTGAAGCCATCCGGCAAGAGCTTGAAAATACAGGGGTCGGCGCTTTCTACAGCCCTGCGGACATGGCAAAGCCCGAAGAAATCCGGACGATGGTGGAAAACGGCATCAGGGATTTCGGCGGCATTGATATCCTCGTCAACAACGCGGGCATACAGCACGTCGCCCCCGTCGAGGATTTTCCGCCTGAAAAATGGGACGCGATCCTGGCCATCAATCTTTCCTCCGCCTTCCACACTGTCCGTCACGCATTGCCCGCGATGAAACAAAAAGGGTGGGGCCGGATCATCAACATCGCCTCCGCGCACGCTTTGGTAGCTTCTCCCTATAAATCGGCGTATGTCGCGGCCAAGCACGGCCTGCTGGGATTCACCAAAAGCATCGCCCTGGAAACCGCTCAGAACAATATCACGGCCAACACGATCTGCCCCGGCTATGTGTTTACGCCCCTCGTCAAAAACCAGATCGCGGACACGGCGCGCGCGCGCGGCATAACCGAAGAAGAGGTTATCAACGACGTCATGCTGAAAGCCCAATGGACAAAAAAATTCGTGACCGTCGAACAAGTGGCCGGCATCGCATTGTTTCTCTGCTCTGAAACGGCGGAGAACGTAACGGGTTCCGCCTTGTCTGTGGATGGCGGCTGGACGGCGGCCTAGCTATTTAGCCCCCCGATGCGCTTGAATGGATCAAAGACGAAGGACCTTGCCAAGAAGATTCCGGCGATTTTGTTTATGATCCGAGGCGGCGGTTATCCCGGCCCTGAACGGTTGTAACCGATATTCTCGTTTTTCAGCCGGTCATATTTGTACACTTTGTCTTCCGTGCCCTTGGGCTTCAGAAAAGCGGGCGGCGTGTAAGTAGTGACGAACTTGCCGGCCTGCGCCAGAAGATCCGTGGCGGAAATTTTCGCGTGCCCGATTTGCTGGGACAGCTTCTCCATGACGTTTCCAAAGGCTTCGGCCGCAATTTGCTTGCCCATCACAACCATCTCGACAATTTTGCCGACGGCGGGGATTTTACCTTCCCTGACCGTGCCGAAGGCTTCGCTCGCCAGGTTTTGCAGGTCCGAGAGGGATTTTTTCTTCAGCCCCTTGCCCCCCGCGCTTCCTTTTCCGCTGGCGGAGCCCTTGTCTTCTTCTCCCTCATCCTCCTTGTTGTCGTTCACAAGCTCGATTTCGACGTAGGTGGGGCTTTGGAAGCAGACGGGATAGTATTTAAGTTTCCGGGGCTCCAGATCCCTGCCGCTCAGGCCCGCCTTGATCTCGATACGAACTCTTTCCGGGCTTCTCCAATCCAGAACCACGCAGTGGCTTTTAAACTCACCCAGCTGCTTGCACGGCTGAACCAGCCGCTTGCCGGGATAGAAGCTTTCGGTGATGCCCGATTCCGTAAGAAATTCCTGGATATTCATATACATAAGATCACTCCTCTTTTATCGACGTTTGTCCGTTTCTTCTACCGTCTGCATCTGCTTTTTCTGCGGATTGTCTCCATAATCGCTCAAAAAGGTTAACAAATGGTTAAGAAGAATAAAAATACGGAAATATCTTGCAGAAGGACGCTTTTTTGAGAAAAAGACCGGTTTCTGCTATCATGAAAAATGAGGCAGGGTTTATGAAGCACAGTTCGCGCATTATTTTTTATTGTTTGACGTTGGCTCTTGCTGTGGGGACCGGATGGTCCGCTGCCGCCCAGACCAAGCTTTTTTTGACTCCCCACGCCGAGGATTCCCAAAAAACGCAGCCTGCGGCTCCAGTTCCGGATAACGGCCAAACCCTGCGAAGCTACGCTCTCCCGCCCAAGGCCTCGTCCGCGCGTACGCCCGCGCCCGTTAAAAATTATTACGCCCTGAAAAAAGCATCTCCGATAAAAAGGGATACAAGAGCCCTTTCCATGCTGCAGGAAGAAAATGCGGAGATTTACCGCGCGGCCCTGAAAATCGATCCTGATCTATACAGATTCAGCGGACGGGAACCCAGTACGCAAGAAGAAGTCATGATGCTGGCCCTTGCCAATGATGTGGAGAACGTGACCAGCCTCATGGAATATCAGCGCAAGAAGGAAGACCGCGCGGCCCGCCGCAATGACCAGCAGCGGCGGAACGAGAGCAAGGCGAGGCTTGTCAGGACAACGCTCCGGTAAGGCGGTTTAGCTGAGCGCGAGCATCCGGTCGACCGCCCGGCGGGCGCGAGCTGCGATTTCAGGGTCCACGGTGATCTCCGGCGCTTCGGTCTGGAGCGTTTTCAGGATTTTCGGCAAAGTGATGCGCTTCATGTGCGGACACATCTGGCAGGTGCCGATCATCTCCACCTCCGGATTGGCCGCGGCGATGTTGTCGCTCATGGAGCATTCGGTCAGCAGCACGGCCTTGGCGGGCTGGTGCGTCTTTATATACTCATCCATTTGCGCGGTGGAGCCGGCGTAATCAGCCTGCTGCAGCACATCCGGCGGGCATTCGGGATGGGCCAAGATCACCGCCCCTTCGTGCTGGGTTCTGATGCGGATGATATCCTCCGACGTAAAGCGCTCATGCACGATGCAGGTGCCCTCCCAGAAGAGGATCTTAATCTTGGTCTGGGCCGCAACATTTTGGGCCAGGAACTTATCCGGCGTCATGATGACGGTGTCATGCCCTTCGCGCCCGAGCGCCTCGACGATCTTCAGGGCGTTGGAGGAGGTGCAGCACACATCCGATTCTGCTTTCACCTCGGCGGATGTGTTTACGTAGGTTACAACGGGGATGCCGGGATGCCGGACTTTCAGGGCGCGGACATCGGCGCCGGTGATGGATTCGGCCAGCGAACAACCGGCCAGAAGATCCGGGATGAGGATTTTCTTGTCGGGGCAAAGAATTTTGGACGTTTCCGCCATGAAATGCACACCGCACTGGACGATGATCGCGGCGTCCGTCCTGGCGGCTTCCTGGGCGAGCTTAAGGGAATCCCCTACGATATCGGCCACGCCGAAGAAAATATCGGGCGTCATGTAGTTATGTGCCAGGATGACGGCGTTCTTTTGGGCCTTCAGGAGGTTGATCGCGTAAATATAGGGCGCCAGAGTCCGCCAGTGATCGTCCTTGTACTGGCGGCGCAGTTTTTCAAAAACCGGCCCGGTCGCTGCGGCGACTTCGGCGGTGTACTCCAGCCGCTGATTTTCCATGGTCGTTCTTTGAATGTTCACACCATTATACCGTGAAAGGTATATTTCATATGAGGAGGGTCAAGGTCAACCGTAAAAGGCCTGTTCCGCGACGCAGGGGAATGGTAAAACTCATACATGAGTGAAAAATCACTGCGCATTGTAATTTTGGCCGCGGGCCGCGGTTCCCGGATGAAATCGGGCCTGCCGAAGGTTCTGCATCCGCTGGCGGGCCTGCCGATGATTGGCTGGCTTTTGAAAACGGCGGAATCTCTCGATCCTGAAAAAATCATAATTGTCGTGAGTCCGGACATGCCGGACCTGGAAAAAGCGGTCACCCCCCATGAGATCGCCATCCAGCCCGTTGCCAATGGCACCGGGGGCGCTCTGAAGGCCGCTTTGCCGGCGCTGGAGGGCTTTGGGGGGGATGTGCTGGTCCTTCTGGGCGATACGCCGCTGATCTCGCCCGATACACTGCGCGGGCTTATAAAGGCCAGGAAAGGAGGCTCTGCACTTTCGCTTCTGGGATGCGTGGTCGAGGACAGTGCCGGCTATGGCCGGGTTTTGCTGAACGCAGACGGCACGTTACGGACCATTGTGGAGGAAAAGGACGCCACGGCGGAGGAGCGGGCGGTGAAGCTGGTCAACACGGGCGCGTTTTGCCTGGACGGGGCGAGGCTGGCGGGCTGGGCCGGGCGGCTGGACGACGGAAACGCGCAGAAAGAATTTTACATAACTCAAATTCCTGCGGCGGCGGCGGAGGGAGGGGCGGTGGTTGTGACAGTGACGGAGGATGTTACGGAAGTCCGGGGCTGCAACGCGCGGGAAGATCTGGCGGCGCTAGAGAAGACTGTGCAGAACAGGCTGCGGCGCCAAGCGCTGCGGGACGGGGTCACGATGATGGATCCGGAGAGCGTTTATTTCAACCATGACACCTTCATAGCGCCCGATGTCCTGATCGAACCGCAGGTGTTCTTCGGTCCCGGCGTTCGGGTGGAGCGCGGCGCGGTCATCCGGGCATTTTCCTATCTGGAGGGAGTCGTAATCGGGGAGGGCGCCTCCGTGGGGCCCTTCGCGCGCCTGCGTCCGGGTTCCGAAATAGGAGAGGGCGCGCGGATCGGGAATTTCGTGGAGATCAAGAATTCATCCATCGGCGCGGGCAGCAAGGTGGGGCATCTGGCCTATGTCGGGGATTGCGCGATGGGCGCGGAGGTGAATTTTAGCGCAGGCGCGATCACCGTCAATTACGACGGGGTGGACAAACATCGCACCGTGATCGGAGAGGGCGCGATGATCGGCTCGAACGTCAATCTGGTCGCCCCGGTGGAGATCGGGAAAAACGCGTATATCGCGGCGGGCAGCACGATCACCCGGAATATCCCGGCAGACGCATTGGCCATCGCGCGGGAGCGCGAGACGATCCGCGAAGGTGGGGGAACGGGTGGACGGAAAACCAAGCGCTGATTAGACATTCGCTGGTTCGTTTCGTCATTCATGGTAGCGCTGGCTGGATTGGGACGTAGACAGCACCTCTGAAGAAGTATCCCGCCTTTTCTTCCGGTTTGATCGTTGGTAGGGTGTGATCCAACAATCACAAAGGAGACATCATCATGAAAAAATCAGGATCGGCCGTCTGGCAAGGCACATTGAAAGAAGGTCAGGGGAAAATATCCACGGAAACGGGAGCCCTGAACAACGCGCCCTACGGTTTCAACTCCCGATTCGGCGATGAAAAACAGACCAACCCCGAAGAGTTGATCGGCGCGGCGCACGCCGGATGTTTTTCCATGGCCTTGTCCAAGGAGCTTGAGAACGCAGGCATTTCGCCGGGCAAGATCGAGACCACCGCGACGGTGACGCTGGAGAAAGTGGAAAACGGGTTTGCGGTTACAAGCGTTCACCTCGACCTCAAGGCCACCCTGCCCGATGCGGACAAGGAAGCCTTTGAAGCCGCCGCCGAGGCCGCGAAGAAAGGCTGCCCCCTCTCCAAGCTGCTGAAGGCGGAGATCACGCTGGAGACGGTTCTTGTGAATTAAGAAACGTCTCCTCGGGCGATCAATATCTGTACGTGTCGTTCTTGAAGGGGCCGGTTGCCTGTACGCCGATATAGGCGGCTTGTTCTTTCGAGAGTTTCGAGAGTTTCGCGCCGACTTTTTCCAGATGAAGCGCCGCGACTTTTTCATCGAGCGCCTTGGGCAGGACGTAGACTTGTTTGTCGTACTTGCCGGGGTTCGTCCACAGCTCGATCTGCGCGAGGGTCTGGTTGGTGAAAGACGCGCTCATGACGAAGGACGGATGCCCGGTCGCGCAGCCCAGATTGACCAGACGTCCCTCAGCCAGAAGGATGATGCGCTTGCCGCCGGGGAATTCGATCTGGTCGACCTGGGGCTTGATGTTAATCCATTTCATGTTGCGCAGGGGCTCGACCTGAATTTCATTGTCGAAGTGCCCGATGTTGCACACGATGGCCAGATCCTTCATGGCGCGCATATGGTCGACCGTGATGACGTCCTTGTTGCCCGTCGCGGTCACGAAGATGTCCGCACGCGGCGCCGCGTCTTCCATCGTGACGACCTCGAAGCCTTCCATGGCGGCCTGCAGTGCGCAGATCGGGTCGACTTCCGTGACCATCACGCGCGCGCCGGCATGACGCAGGGATTCAGCCGAGCCCTTGCCCACGTCGCCAAAACCCGCGACCACGGCCACTTTTCCAGCCATCATGATATCAGTGGCGCGGCGGATTGAATCCACCAGGCTCTCGCGGCAGCCATATTTGTTGTCGAACTTGGATTTTGTGACCGAGTCGTTCACATTAATGACGGGGGCCAGCAATTTCCCCGTCTTCGCCAGATCGTGCAGGCGCAGGACGCCAGTCGTCGTTTCCTCGGAAATTCCCTTGATGTCCTTGAACAGGGCGGGATAGCGCTCATGCAAGATAAGGCTAAGATCCGCGCCGTCATCCAGGATCATATTCGGCCGCCATCCGTCCGGACCTTCGATGGTCTGGAGGATGCACCATTCATATTCTTCTTCTGTCTCCCCTTTCCAGGCGAAGACGGGCGTGCCCTTCGCGGCGATCGCGGCGGCGGCGTGATCCTGCGTCGAGAAGATGTTGCAGGACGACCAGCGGACCTGCGCGCCCAGATGCTGGAGCGTCTCGATCAGAACGGCGGTCTGGATGGTCATGTGCAGGCATCCCGCGATGCGCGCGCCTTTCAGGGGCTGCTTCGCGCCATATTCGGATCTCAGCGCCATCAGGCCGGGCATTTCCGCCTCGGCCAGCGTGATTTCCTTGCGGCCCCAGTCGGCGAGGCTGATATCTTTTACCTTGTAGTCGTTTTCAACGGCGCGGGGCTTGGCGGTCATAAAAATCTCCTTTGATATGGCTTATGGCGGGCTTACTATAGAGACATGAACATGGATTTCAACGACAGTTTTAACGAGGAAGGGCGCAAGCCCCGGTTCATCAGCAAGCACAATCCGCTGGTGCCGCATTCCTGGCAGATTTTCGCCCTTGTGGATGACAGGAACGATTATGAGCCGGTGGGGGACTATACGCTGCTGGATACAGGCGAGGCTTTTGATATTACAGAGAAAAAGATCATCAATCTTGTTGCGCTCATGAACGGAAAAAAGCGCCTCGTGGACTTCACAAACTTGACAACGGCTCGGGTATTGTATAATATTATTTTAGATACCAGTGATTCTGAGCAACAAAAGATCGTTTTTAGAACGTATGATGGTCAGGGTGTCTCGAAAGAAAATGCGATATTGACCATAAACAAGGGTGTTTTCGATGACTCTGAAAAATCTGGCTAGCGCCTTTTGCAATTCCATCAGTCCGGCCCGGCCCGGCGATTTGACAGCGGTGCCCGCACCCGTGAGAACTGCTCAAAACCTCACGATTTAAGAGGGAAGCAGGCTCCGATAGGCCAGGCAGACCAGCGCGGCAGTTTCCGCCCTGTAGATCCGCTCGCCTAGGGAAACAGCCTTCACGGCCGTTTTTGATTCCAAAAATGCGCATTCCGCCTCGTCAAACCCGCCTTCCGGCCCAAGCAGGAAGGCCTGGGGGATTTCTGTGAGCGTTCCCAGCTCTTGGGCGTTTCCCCGTTCCCGCGCCCAGCAGAGGGGCAGACCGCTCCAGGAGGTTATCACTCGCTCCAGAGAACTAAGAGGATGCAGCGTGGGCATGGTCAGGCGTTCGCATTGCTCGGCGGCTTCAATGATCTGGGCGTGCAGCCGGTCTTCATTGATTTTACGGTTGGAAGTCCGGCGCATGAGAACAGGGTGGAGATCTGTTACGCCAAGCTCCACCGCCTTTTCGATCAGGAAATCCATGCGATCTTTTTTCAGCGGGCTGAAAAGCAGGTGGAGAGGCAGGACGGTCGCCGGTTGATCCTTGAGTTTCAAGACGATGCACGCGCGGCCTTCCTTCTTGCCCAGCGTTTCGATCCGGGCGATAAATTCCCCGTCCCGTCCATTGAAGACGCGGAAAGACTCGCCTTCCTGACGCCGCAGAACGTTTTTAAAATAATGGCAGGCTTTTGAATCCAGAAGGATAACGCCTTCTGCGGCTAAATCCTCCCGCACGTACAGACGTTGCAATGTCCCGTATAATTCGCTCATTATTCGATCCTACTATATTGTCGTCCCGGGCGCAGCGCGGGGATCTAAAAAAATTTACGGCGATGCTTATGGAACTGGAAATGTTGAGATGACTCACACTGATATGCGAACCGACCATCCCATCCTGAGGCGTCTTCCGACTTTCCTGAGGCCGTACGTTCTTCTCGCGCGCCTGGACAGGCCCGTGGGCATATGGCTGCTCCTGCTGCCGGGCTGGTGGAGTCTGACCCTGGCGGGCGCTTTTCCGGCCCGCTGGGATTTGTTTGCCCTGTTCGGCGCGGGGGCGGTCGTTATGCGGGCGGCGGGCTGTGTGATTAATGATCTTTGGGATCGGGATGTGGACCGGCGCATTGAGCGCACGCGCTTGCGGCCCCTGGCGGCGGGGGATATTTCCGTACGGGCGGCACTGTGTTTCCTGGCCGCGCTTTTGCTGGTGGGATTTTTAATTCTTCTTCAAATGAATGGAACGACGATTTTTTTGGGATTTTTGAGTCTTCCGCTGATTGTGATTTATCCCCTGATGAAGCGTTGGACTTGGTGGCCCCAAGCTTTTCTGGGGCTGACTTTTAATTTCGGCGCGCTGATGGGATGGAGCGCGGCCACCGGAACCCTCGCGCTGCCGGCTTTCTTGCTGTACGTATCAGGGATTTTCTGGACCTTGGGATATGATACGGTGTACGCGCATCAGGACCGGGCCGACGACCTGATCGCCGGAATTAAGTCGACGGCTCTGAAACTGGGGGCTTATAGCAAGGTCTGGGTGATGATATTTTATGCCCTGGCCTGGTGTTTTCTCGCGGCGGCGGGAATGATCATGAGCGAGCCGGGGGCCCCGATTGTCCTGCTGCCTGCGGCCCTGCATCTGATCCGGCAGGTTTATATCTGGCGGCCGGACGATGCTGAGAATTCCCTTTGGATTTTCCGAACGAACCCGCTCTGCGGCCTGCTGGTTCTGGCGGGGCTGGGCTTAATCGCAGCAAAAGCTCCGGAGCCGTTGTTCCGCAATTACCAGAATAGGCAGATCGACCGTTCCGCTTTTTCTGAGATCCGTTAGGAACAAAATCACCTGATCGCGCAGCGCGGGGTGCTTTTCGAGCCAGGACTGCAAAATGGTTTGGCCGCGGGGCTTCTTCTTTCCCTTGTCTTTTCCCTTGGATTTTTCCATCTCCGTGAGGACGCGCAGCGCCATGCTGGCCTGACAGCCATACAGCCTATCGATCAACCCGTTGAGCGCCTCGGAGTACCAGGGGTCGTCGGATGTGAGAAACCCCCCCTGGCGGCGCAGCCAGTCCATATGGAAGGTTTCCCCGATGTCGAAATAAACGGAGGCGGTGTCTTCGAGATCCACCTTGTTTTCCAGGGAGATGCGAAGAATGTCGCAGGCCCGGGCCAGCACGGGGATAAGGGCCAGATCTTGGGCCAGATCTTTCGGGAAGCCGTCTTTTTCCCAGCTGTCGGCGGCGGTGCGGATTTTTTCCTGCAGCCCCGGCGGGATAAGGCGCTCGAAATTCTTTTGCAGCTGAACAATGTTCTTGCGAAAGGCTTCGGGATGATTTGTAAGAGCCGTACCCCCGTGCATGAGGAGCCAGGTCACGGCGTAATCCGTCAGTTTTGAAATCTCCGCCATGGCGCGGAGCTGGACATGGGTAGGCACAAGGTTGTCCAGGCCCTCTATCCGGCTCCAGAGAGTTTGCAGGCCGAAGGCCGCGCGGATGTTCACATAGGCGCGCGCAATGGCGGCCGGGCCGCTTCCTGTCTTTTTCATGCGGGACTTCAAAAAAGTCGGCCCCATCCGGTTGACGAATGAATTGGTCATGACCGTGGCGATGATCTCGCGCCGCAAAAGATGATGAGAAATTTCCTCGGCGTATCTGGTTTGAAGACTTTCCGGGAAATAGCGGACCAGCCAGCTCTGCATGTCCGGATCGTCAGGCAGATCCGTATAAAGAAGAGAGCGCGCAAAACTGGTCTTTGCGTGGGAGAGCAGGAGGCATAGCTCCGGACGGGTCAGCCCCTTGCCGATGCGCAGACGCAACGCGACGGTTTCGGAATCCGGCAAGCCTTCGAGCTTTCTGTCCAGGCCGGTTTCGCGTTCGAGATCCTGCATGAATTCTTCGTGCAGGGGAAGATTTTCGGCGGCCTGAAGCTCGGCTAGGCTTATGGCTAGGGCCTGCTGATAATTGTCGGTGAGCACTTTGGCCGCCACATCACCCGTCATGGATTCAAGAAGTTTATTGCGCGCGTTGAGGGTCAGCGTGTGTGTTTTCCGTTGCATGACCTCGGTCAGGAGGATCTTGATGTTGACCTCGTGGTCGGAACAATCGACCCCACCGGAGTTGTCCACGAAATCGGTGTTGAGCCGTACGCCCCGTTCCGCGAGCTCCACCCGCCCCAGCTGGGTTATGCCCAGATTGGCCCCTTCGCCGATGACCTTGGCGCGTATGGCAGAGGCATTAACGCGGAGCGTATCATTGGCCTTATCGCCCACATCAGCGTGGGTTTCGCGGGAAGACTTGATGTACGTGCCGATCCCCCCGAACCAAAGCAGATCCGTGCCGGCGGTCAGCATAGCCTGGATCAGATCGCTCGAAGAAACCTGTGCGTTGGCGAGCCCGAAGCGTTTTTGAATTTCAGGCGTGAGCTGAAGGGTTTTTTCAGAGCGGGAGTAGATACGCCCGCCCGTGGAGAGTTTGGCCAGATCATAATGATCCCATCCCAAAACATTTTCAAAGAGTCGCTTCCGTTCCTCGAAGCTGACGGCGGGATCGGGGTCGGGATCGCAGAAAATATGGATATGATTGAAGGCTCCGATCATCCGGATTTGGGGAGAGAGGAGCATCGCGTTTCCAAAAACATCGCCCCCCATGTCGCCTACACCCACGACATTGAAGGGCTGGGTCTGGATATTGTGGTTGAGCTGCCGGAAATGAAGCTTGACCGATTCCCAGCCGCCTTTGGCCGTGATGCCCATTTTTTTATGGTCGTATCCGGCGGATCCGCCTGAGGCAAAGGCATCCCCCAGCCAGAACTCATATTCCGCAGAAAGGCTGTTGGCGATGTCCGAGAATGTAGCCGTTCCCTTGTCCGCAGCGACCACCAGGTAAGGATCGTCCTCGTCCCGGCGGACCGTCTTGGGAGGGGGGGTGATTTTGGCGCCCCGTCTATTGTCCGTGAGATCCAAAAGGCCGCGTATGAAAATCCGGTAACATTCGATGCCCTCTTTCCGCAGCGCTTCGCGCTCGGCCGGGGGGTGTCTCAGGATAAAGCCGCCCTTGGCCCCCATAGGCACGATCACGGCGTTCTTCACCATTTGGGCCTTCATTAGGCCCAGGATTTCCGTGCGGTAGTCCTCGTAGCGGTCGGACCAACGGATGCCTCCGCGCGCGATCCTGTCGCCCCGCAGGTGAACCCCTTCGACCCGGGGGGAGTAGACAAAAATTTCCCGGTAGGGACGCGGCGTGGGCATGTCCTCAACGGCCTTGCAGTCCAGCTTGAAAGACAGCCAGCCTTTCGGGTCGCCGTTTTCGTCGCGCTGATAGAAATTTGTCCGCAGCGTGGCGTTGATCAGGGCCTTCAGGCTACGCAGAACGCGGTCCTGGTCCAGGGAAACGACTTTTTCCAAGCCGTACCGGATGGCCTTATCGTAGTTTTCCGGCTGTTCCTTTTGCCGGGGATCGTGAAAAGCCTTGAAAAGATTCACCATCAGGCGGCTCAGAACCGGGTGGTCCGTGAGGGCTTTTTGGATGTAAGGCTGCTCAAAAGGGTAGCGAAGCTGCTTGAGGTAATGGACGTAAGCGCGCAGCACGATAATTTCCTGCCAGTTCATCCGTGCGCTCAGAACCAGAGCGTTCAGGGAATCGCTCTCCATCTTACCGGCCCATATTTTCGCGAAGGCATCTTCGAAAATCTCTTTTACATCCGCGGCGTGGATCACCTCAGAAGAATCGGGGGTTTCCAACAGAAAATCATGAACCCACACGGAAGCGTCCGCGCCCTGGGGCTTGATTTCAAACGGCAACTCGGAAATCACCCGCAGGCCCATATTCTCCAGAATGGGCATGATGTCCGAAAGGGTCAGGGATACGGTGGGATGAAAGACCTTCAGCCGGAACCTGTGCGGCTCCAGGTCCTTGGGACGATACAGATCCAGGGCGACCTGCCCGCTTTCCAGAACGGTTTCTATCTTCCGGATGTCGAAGACGGCTTCCTTGGCGGAGTAATGCCCGGTATAGCCCGAGGGAAAGGCTTCGCCGTATTTAAGGGAGATATCCGTAACCTCTTTGATGTTGTCCAGCGTTTGCGAAAAAGCGTCGAAAAGCTGTTCCGTCCATGTTTTCCCGGCCTCCTGGAGCAATTTCTCGATGCGGGCAGGGTCGTATTTCACTCCATTGCCGGGGGGAGTCCTGATGATGAACATCACCCGGGCGAATACGGAATCATCGAGTCTGGTCGTGAACCCAAGACTTTCCCCTTGCAGTTCTTCTTCCAGGATGCGCCCGATACGCTTTCTGAACGTTGTTCCGAAACGGTCGCGGGGAATATAGATGAGACAGGAAATGTAACGGCTGAAAACATCGCGGCGCATAAACAGTGCGATGCGCTGGCGTTCCTGCAGGCGCAGGATGCTGACCGCCGTGCTGAAGAGCTCTTTTTCTGAGATCTGGAAAAGCTCGTCACGTGGATATTTCTCCAAGATATGCCGCAGCGCCTTGGCATCGTGGGAAGCCGGAATGAACCCGGAGAGGCTGACCACTTCTTCCACTTTTTCCCGCAGGAAAGGGATGTCGGCCACGCTGCGGGAATATGTTACCGATGTAAACAGACCCAGAAACAGCCGCTCACCGTTGACGTTTCCATCCTTATCGTAGGTCGCCACTGCGATGACATCCATCGGCACCTGGCGGTGGACGGTGCTCAGGCGGTTCGTTTTGGAGACAGACAGAGGAGGGAGCGCCCGTTTGAGAGGCTGTATATGGCGGGGGAGGCCCTCGTCTTTTTCGCAAATAAAGGCCGGCGTCACATCTTCATGCAAAATCCCCAGGCCCTTGCCTTTGGCGATGCGTACTCCGGATTCGCCCTTGTCCTTTGAAAAGAGATATTCCCGGTATCCCAAAAGGGTGAAATTGTTGTTGTATAAATAATCCAGAAACGAACAGTATTTCTGAACTTCTTCCTTAGGGGTGCGCGTACGGGCGTTGGAAAGATCGCTCCGGGTTTCCCGGAGCTTGTCGAGCATCGCGGCCCAGTCGCGGTTGGAGAAATACACATCCTCCAGGACTTTGCGCAAACTTTTCTCCAGCTCTGCCAGATCGTCTTCAGATATCGTATCCTTGATCTGAATATGAATGTGCGACTGACGCTGGTAGCCCTTCATGGGTTTGCGGGAGATCGCGACAGGCTGGCCCTTCTGGTTGTATTTAACATGCAAAATGGGGTGAAGGAGAAAATCAATCAGCAGCTTGTTTCGGTTGATTTCCGCCGCCACCGAGTCCACCAGAAAGGCCCGGTCGGCGCTGACGATATCGATGAGAGTTTTTCGGAATTTCGGGTTTTGGGTCGCGGGCGCGTATATTTTTATATCGGAGACATTTTGAGTCACGTTTTTTAAAAGAGACCAGTGAGAAAGGGCCGTGGCCGCGAGGAGCTGGTCATCAATCTGATCCAGGTCGTCTTTTCTGAGATCCCCGGCAAGCTCCTTCAGAAGGATTTTCTGTTGCTCGGGAGCGTTGGCCGGAAGCTTTTTAAGAGCTTTCTGGATAAGAGATTGTGGCATGTCCCGCCTTCAGAATTCACAGGGAAGGAGAATGGTATGTTCAGGTCGTGCGTAATATAGCGCATAATCCCTCGCCGCCCAATATAAAATCATCGCAGTTCATCCACAAGGCTTTGAAGATCATCGGGCTGCCAGTCCGCGCCGATCAGCTTGTGTTTCAGCAGACCGTCCCGGCCGACCAGAATTGTTTCGGGAAGGCGATATGTTTGGAAAAGCTCGCGCGTGATCCGCCCTTTTTCGTCCATGGCGAGGATGACGTTTTTCTGGCGGGCGGGATTCCCCCCGAGGGTGTTCAAAAATCCTGTCAGGGCGTTCCTGTCATGATCGGAAGAAAAGGCAATCAGAACAATATCCGGATTTTTCGCGGCGGCGTTCAGAAGAGCGGGAAATTCCTTCAGACAGGGCGGGCACCACGAGGCCCAGAAATTCACGATCAGGATTTTGTCTTTGAAATCCGTGCTCTCATATGTTTTCCCCTTCAGGTCCGTAAAAGAAAAATCAGGAAATTTAAGAGTGTTCGGATTGGAGCGCACGGCGACGGGAACAGAGGTGACGGTGGGCGGGCGCTCTTTAAAGTACGCGCTCAGGACATATCCCAGAATGCCCACAACACCTATCAGAACGGCGTTGACGATCAAGCCTTTATAGGGCGATTTGTTCATGGGCTTTCTCCTTTCCCGCAAAAAACCACAATGCGCCAATCAACAAGGTTTCGGCAAGGCAAAATCCAGCCAGTCCCGCCGCAATTCCCGAGATGAATCCATAGGAATGCAGACCGACATTGAGGAGGTTTACCCCGAACCAGGCCAGCGCCACGACGATATTCAAGGCCGCCACGGCGGCGATGAAGGACCGTCCCCGGAGATTGCCGCCCAGTCGTCCGTGATGCAGCCACACGATCCACAGGACAATCAGCAGCGCACCGTTTTCCTTCGGATCCCATCCCCAAAATCGTCCCCAGGACTGATCCGCCCACAATCCGCCCAGCACAGTGCCGACGGCCATCAAGAACAGAGCGAGCAGAGAAGAAAGATAAATCGCGGCCTGAAGTTTGCGGCACGTTCGTTCTCCCATTTTGCGCGCGCGCAGGATCAGCCAGCCATGGGCCAGGGCCGCGGAGAAAATACAAGCCGCGTAACCCAGCATGATGCAGATCACATGGGTCGAAAGCCAGAAGCTGGTGTTGAGCACGGCGGCCAGCATGTCCATGCTTTCCCCTCCGCTGCTGAAGAATGGGGAAATCGCGAGAAGGCCAAAACCACATAATACCCCGATTATCCGGATAAATTTGAGCCCGCTCATCCGTGAAAATCCCACGCCTGCAAGGGCACAGAGGAAGCTCACGAACAAAACCGACTCGTAGAGCGTTCCCACCGGGGGGCGCTGGAGAATAAGAATGCGGGCCATAAGAGCCGTTCCGTGCAGCGCCAGCCCGCCTATCATGAACATGAAAGATGCCGTCGGCGCATGTAATTTCAGTTTTTCAAAAGCCTTTCCCGCGTGAATAGGGATAAGGGACCCTAAAATCGCGAACCCATAAAGAACAAGTGCAATTCTCAGCGGACGGACAAGATTGAAAAGGATTTCCAGGTTCATGCGGAAGGAGGAAAGATCTTCTCCTCTTTCCTTTGTAATGAAGACCCGCGCCTTTACAGCCGCCTTTTCAAATTCGCGGTGGTTTCCGCTCCGGTAGGCGGCCGCCATGTCCTTCCAAAGGATGAAATAGGATGCGCTGGCGGGCGAGCCCTGTCCGCTTTCCAGCAAAGCCCAGGGCGCAACCCATTCTTCTCCGGCCAGCCCTGCCGGCAGGATGCGCAAAAGCTGATTGCCGCGCGCTGCATCGCGTATGAGATCCAGATTGTAGGCCAGCAGGGTCAGTTTTTTCTCTTCTCCTGTATAAAGTTCCGGATTATCGCCTTTTCGTGCCACCAGGGCGCGCAGGTCTTTTTCCATGGGGGCTTTCAGCGTGAGGAGGCTCTCATAGCTGTAGGGGGGCGCTCCCGACAGGGCACGGTATTTTTCGGGCAGTTCCACCGCCAGCGGATGAATGAGCGACAGGCTTCGGAGGATTTGCAGAAAGGACACAACCTTCTCGTGGAGATCCATGAGGCCCTGCTGTTCCGCCGTCAGGCGCCCCGGATCGCTCTGGAGAAGTTCCTGAATCTGGGGTGCGGTTATCTGCAACCCCTCTTCCAGATCGCGCAAACTGAAAAGCTTCCGGCGTTCGTTAAGCTTCAGGCGCTCTTTCAGGAATTTATCCACCACCCGGAAAACGGGCTTTTCGGCCGCTATTTCAGGTGTAAATACGGTCTCTGCGAGCCATTGAACAGCGGAAAGTTTATCAAGCGTTTCCCTTCCGGAGATCTGCTTCAGATAGAGGCGCGCAAAACTGTCCAGGGGCTGCACCCGCCCTTCATGGACAATCGGGAGGCGCTGAAAATCGGAGAGGTCCGGACGCTCCTGCGCCGCGGCCGGGAAAGGTAAAAGAAACAGAATGGCCAGCAAGAAAAGCAGAATATTTTTCACGGCGATTCTCCGTTCGGGGGCTTTCCGCCCGGTATGTGCCGGGCCAGAGCCATAAGCGCCAGGTGGAGAATAAGGCCCGCCGCAACCAGCGCGCCCGCGATATACGGGAAGAGGCGGCCTTCATTTTCTACAACGGACAAAATGGAGATCTGCTCTCCGGTCGGCCCCTGTTCGAAGGAGGACTGGTAAAATTTATACCCCTTGTAGTAAAGGGGCTTATTCATAGAGATCCTTGCGGGCCATTCCAAAGCGCCGTCCATTACGGTGATGTCCGACCGGTAGGAGCGGGCCTTGTCCGTGCCGGGATAGGATTCCTTGGTGAAATTATCCAGGCGGAGGCTGAAAAGAAGGCTCCGCTGCGCCCGGCCCAGAATAAGGCTGTAGGTCGTGCCGCCGTGGGTCAGGTTTACGGGCTTGGGCATTCCCTCAAAAGCAATATAAAGACCATTTTGGTCTTTATCCAGACCGGATACTGAAAATGTAAGGCCCGCAAGGTTCTCTTCCGGGTCCTTTGCCGGGCGCCCGGCTTGCAATTTCATGAAGCGAGCCATCCCGATTGTTCCTTCGGCCTCTTCGGGCAGGCGGCGGACAATGGTGCAATTTGCGCAGAGGCTCTCGATCTCAAGACGGAAAGGCAAAGAGATTCCTGGAAGGGGCTGATTTCTGAGGATATCGCTGAACGGGATAGGCTGATCCGGGGTATTGGGCGCCGTGAGCAGGAGCGCACGCTCCCGGTAATCATATATGTACGGAGTACGCTCTCCCTCCGCGATGACCATGAATCCTTCGCGCATGTGAAAAAGACTTATGAGCGCACCGATCAGCAAGACGAGAACCCCCAGATGCGCGAGGATGATCCCGGCCCTTGGAAGGCGCCACTCGCTTTTAAAAAGAAGCTTCAGCGTCAGACACAGAGCGAGAAGCCCGATGAGCATATACCCACCCGGGATTGGAAGAGGCCCTGCCCAAATCAGCGGCGATTCAAAAAAGCGCCTGTGGGCTTCATACAGACCGAGGTCTTTCTGGGCCACGGTCCCGGCCACAAGAACTCCCATCAAGAGGGGCAGCAGGTAGAAAACCGTTTGCGGCCCGGCGAGAAAATCGATCAATTGCCGCGAAGAAATATTTATATTTTTCATAAAATAAAACCTCTCCCTTCGGCATCTTACAATTTGCACGGCAAGGAGGAAATAGACCTCATTTCTTTCGCGGATCTTTTTTAAGAAACAGAGAAATGATCCCCCTTTATCGGCGCTGAAAACTCCCGCCTTAAAATCGATACCACTTCTTCAGCCGTCTGTGTTAAACAGCTTTTCATGGCCCGAAGGAAAACCAAAAAATCCTCTTCTCAGACTCGCTCCGTGTTTCGAGGAACCATTAAATGGCTGTTCGTCGCCGGAATCTGGAGCGTACTCGTTTTAGGCGGAGTGATGGCCTGGTATGCGCAGGAACTTCCCGACATCACGAAAAAAGCGACATTCGAGCGCAAGACATCCATCACCGTGCAGGCGGCCGATGGCTCGGTCATTGCCCGCTACGGCGAGATGAAGGGACAAAATCTCGGTATTGAGGATCTGCCGGAAAATCTGGTCAACGCCGTTCTGGCCATTGAGGACCGGCGATTCTATAGCCATTTCGGCCTCGACCCTGTGGGCCTCGTTCGGGCCTTCGCCACCAACATCAAAGCGGGAAAGACGGTGCAGGGCGGATCTACAATTACCCAGCAGCTGGCCAAAAATCTCTTCCTGAGCCAGGAGCGCACCATCAAGCGGAAAATTCAAGAAGCCCTGCTGGCTCTATGGCTGGAGAGCATCCTTAGCAAGGATGAAATCCTGAGCGCTTATTTAAACCGGGTCTATCTGGGATCGGGCACATACGGGATTGATGCCGCCGCACGGCTCTATTTTGATAAAGAACCTAAAGATCTTGATTTACGGGAGTCCGCGATCATAGCGGGATTGCTCAAGGCCCCTTCCCGCTATTCCCCGCTGAGCAATCCGACGCTGGCCCGCCAGCGGGCCGATGTCGTGATTTCCGCTATGGAGGATGCCGGATTTATTCAACCGGATGAGGCCGATACCTTGACGGGCAGGCCTCCGCGCCCTTCCCAGAAACCCGGAAGCCCAAGAGACGCGTCCCGTTATTTTGCCGACTGGGTGGTGGATGGGCTGGACGATCTGATTGGCACGCCGACCGACGACCTTATTATACACACGACGCTCAATCCCAAAATCCAAAACGCCGCCGAAAATGCTTTGACGGGGGTTATAAATGCCCATGGCGCGGAGCGTAAGATTTCACAGGGCGCTGCCGTGGTCATGCGTCTGGATGGCGCCGTGGTGGCCTTGGTGGGGGGCGCGGATTACAGCCGCAGCCAGTTCAACCGTGCGGTGCAGGCGCGCCGGCAGCCGGGATCTTCTTTCAAGCCGGTCGTTTATCTGACAGCTCTGGAGCAAGGCTGGACCAGCCAGAGTCTGATTCTGGATGCCCCCATGGAAGGCCGTTACAGGCCGCAAAATTTCGGCAACGAGTATCTGGGGGAGGTCACGCTGGATACCGCCCTGACAAACTCGCTTAACACCGCCGCCGTGCGTTTGATGCAGGCGGTAGGGCCCGCGCCCGTGGTGAACATGGGCCACCGCCTGGGTATTCATTCGAAGCTTGATGAGAATCTAAGCCTTGCGCTGGGCAGCAGCACCGTGTCTCCGCTGGAAATGACGGCGGCGTATGCCACGTTGGGCACCGGAGGTCTAGCGGTATACCCCTATGCGATCACCAAGATCACCGACAAGAAGGGCACGCTTTATTATCAGCGCACACCGGACCGCCCCACCCGGCGCGTGGTGGGGGAATCCTATGTGCGGGAACTGACCGGGATGATGCGCCATGTGGTGGAATATGGCACGGGCCGGGGCGCGATGCTGTCCGTGCCCGTCGCGGGCAAAACGGGTACCAGCCAAAGCAGCCGGGACGCCTGGTTTTTGGGATTCACGGCGGAGATGGCCGCAGGTGTATGGCTCGGGAATGATGACGATTCTCCCATGAAGGGCGTCACCGGAGGCAGTTTCCCCGCTCAGATCTGGCGGCAGGCCGTCAGCGCGGGTCAGGGTCTTTATCCGGCCGCCCCGGCTTTCATTTTCCAGGCCGGGCAGGAGAGCGGGGCGCCGTCAGCGCCGTCCGGATTCAACAGCTTGCTGGACCGGCTGATCTGGACATCTTCTCCCTCCACAGGCAAAGGGGAACTGGAAAAATCCGGATCCGCTTCATGGAAAAGGGAGGCCCCCCCGTCGCGGGCAGCCCCCCAATATAAGTACAACGATTAAGACACAGGGCCAAGATCCAGAAGGCCGCTGGTCTATCCTCGGTCTGTGGGATCGACCCAGCCGATATTGCCGTCGGGACGGCGATACACCATATTCAGCCCGCCGTGGCTGGCATTTTTAAAGAGGATCGCGTTTTGGCCGCTCAAGTCCAGGCGCATGGACGCCTCGGACACGCTCATGCTCACGATATGCACGGCCATTTCCGCTATGACGATGGGCTCTTCGTGCATTTCCTGCGGTTCATCGTCCTGCTCGGGAGCGGCGGCCAGCACATAGTCCGTGGCCTTGGTGAGTTCGGTTTCCGGGGTTTTTTCCAGACGCTCATGATGGTCGCGCAGTTTGCGCTTGTAGCGGCGAAGCTGCTTGCCTACCTTTCCCGCGGCGGCATCGAAGGCCACGTACGGGTCCAGTTCGGTCGTATCTGCCACCACCATGATATTGCGCCCCATTTTGATGGAGATGTGCACTTTGGTCTGTTTGTGCCCATGGCCCTCGCGGGAGAATGTCACATTCGCAAACGTACCGTGGTTAAAATATTTATGGTTCAGCTCTTCGAGCTTTTCATTGACATGCGTGCGCAAAGCATCGCCCACATCCATCTGCTTTCCATGAACGTTCAGTTCCATCGGTTTTTCCTTTGATTTTAATTTTCGGGATCGACTGTACCATTATAGCACAAAACCCCCTGAACAACCAACGTCTCAAGGGTTCTTTTTGTCCCGCCGCCGTTCCACCGATGATCCTATATTCAATCCTTCCCGGTATTTGGCCACTGTGCGCCGGGCGATATCGACGCCTTCCTTCTTGAGAATGTCCACGATTTTATCGTCCGAAAGAATTTTTTTCGGGTTTTCTTCCTCGATCAGCGTGCGGATGCGGGCCTTCACCGATTCGGCAGAATGCGCCATACCCCCGTCTTCACCCCCCAGGGCGGTCGTGAAGAAAAATTTGAGTTCGAAAAGGCCGCGCGGGGTACCTATATACTTGTTGGTGGTCACCCGGCTGACCGTGCTTTCATGCATGTCGATGATCTCGGAAATGTCGCGCAGTTTCATGGGGCGCAGGAATTCAATCCCGTAATTGAAGAAGGCGTCTTGCTGTTCCACGATTTCGCCCGCGACTTTCAGGATGGTCTGCGCACGCTGATCCATGGCGCGGACCAGCCAGTTGGCCGAGTTAAGCTGAGTGCTCAGATACTCCTTGTCTTTTTTTTGCGTGGCGGAGCCCGCGACCTGCGTGTAGTACTCCTGGTTGATGAGTACCCGGGGCAGGGTTTCGTGATTGAGCTCCACCCGCCATCCTCCGCCAAGATTTTTGGGCAGGCGCTTCATCAGGACGTCGGGAATGGCGGTCTGAACCACCAGATGGTCGAAATCCCCGGCGGGTTTCGGGTTGAGCGCCCGGATTTCCTCCGCCATGTCGCGCACATAGGTTTCGTTCACGCCGCACAAAGCCGCCAGCCCCTTATAATCCCGCTGTCCCAACCGGTCCAGATTGCGCAGCAGGGCGCGCATCGGTCCGTCCAGCTGGCCGCGCTCCTCAAGCTGGAGTGCGAGGCATTCGCTGAGATCCGCCGCAAACACGCCCGCCGGATCGAATTTTTTCAAAATCGCAAGCAGGCGCTCCATGCGCTCCGCCGAGCAACCCAGCTGCGCCGCGATCTCGGCGTGGTCGCCGCGCATATAACCCGCCTCGTCAAGCTGATCGATCAGAAGGCTGCCGATCATGCGGTCGCGCGGATCGTCCAGGCTGAGATAAAGCTGCTCCGTCAGATGTTCACGCAGTGTTTCCGGCCGGCTCATGCGGTTTTCGAAACTATCCTCCATGAGCTCAAATTTCAGGCTTCCGCCTGCGCCCATATCGGCCATGGAAGATCCCGGATCAAAATCGCCGGGGCCCGATTCATTGCCGGTCCAGGCATCGTCGAATTCGGCCTGGACCTGGTCTTTGGATTCAGGCTCGGGTTGATTTTCCGCGCCGGATTCATTTTCGGGCTCGGCTTTCTCCAGGAGAGGGTTTTGCGCCAGCTCCTCCTCGACCATCGCGGTCAGCTCGATATTATTGAGCTGAAGCATCTTGATCGCCTGCTGGAGCTGCGGCGTCATGACGAGGTTTTGTGATTGCCTCAGGTCGAGATTTTGCGAGGGCTTGCTCATGAACGCAGTCTACAGGAATTCGGGCCGATATTCACCCCAGATCAGGCCAGGCAGGAGGCAAAATTCCCCCCATCTTGAGCGGCTCGATGCTCTCGGCCAGGCCCGTACGGTCGTTGGTTATAACCAGAGCACCGCACAAGGTGGCTTCGCCGTCGGCGGGCCTCATTTTCTCGGTGGGGGTTTTCTTGACGAAACGATGAACCGCTATGTCTTTTTCCACGCCGATGACGCTGTTGTAGTCGCCCGTCATGCCGGCGTCGGTCATGTACGCCGTGCCGCCTTGCAGAATATGCGCGTCCGCCGTCGGGATATGGGTGTGCGTGCCGATCACAGCAGAGACCCGCCCGTCGAAATAATGCCCGAAGGACATTTTCTCGCTGGTGGTTTCGGCGTGGAAATCCACGAAAATCGCCTGCGCGGTCTGGCCGAGGCGTTCGTTTTTGATTTCCTGCGCGACGGCGCGGAAGGGGTCGTCCAGCGCGTCCATGAACAGCCGGCCCATGGCGTTGACGATCACGATCACGCGTCCGTCGGATAAGGTATGGCGCAAAACTCCGTGTCCCGGCGTGCCGTCCGGGAAATTCGCGGGGCGCAGGAGCTTTTTGTCGCGGTTGATGTAAGAGAGCGCTTCCCGCTGGTCCCAGACATGATTGCCCGTGGTGATGCAATCCACCCCCCAGCCGTAGAACTGAGCGCAGATTTTCTCAGTGATGCCCGCGCCGTTGGCCGCGTTCTCGCCATTGACGATGACGATGTCGGGCCTGAGGCGTTCGCGCAGGGAAGGCAGATGCGCTTCCAGCGCGTCGCGCCCGGACCGTCCCATAATATCGCCAATAAAAATTATGCGCATATCTTTAAAGGCCCGGTTTTTTCGGACTTTGCAAAGACGGAGGAGAAGCGAGACCCTTTTGCTTCTCATCCTTCTCTATTTTTTCAAGATTCCGGATAATGGTGTTTGTGTCCTCGTGGAATTCTTTCTGGAACTTGGATGCGTCGTTGGCGACATTAAAAGTCGTGCAAAGTATAAGTACCCCTGCGCTCACCAAGGGCCACCAAAGAGATTTAAGTCTAAATTGTATGGTGGAATTCTTTATATTCATAACATTCTATTTTTTGTGACATAAAATTGAAACGGATTATAGGAAGATCCGCCCGGACAAATCAACCGAAAGAATGCGCCTTCTCCGGCGTGATAACCCAGTCGAGCCGCTGGTCGTGGGGTTCCAGGGGCAGATTGAAGAGGCAGGCCTGCTCCGCATACGCAAAACCGACCGCCCGGATTGTTTTTGATGCCCGCAGGGCCGCCAGCGTCGCGTCGTAATACCCTCCGCCCTGTCCGAGGCGTCCGCCGCGCCGATCGAAGGCCAGCAACGGAACGATGAGGATATCGGGCTCCACCCAGGGGGCTCCTTCATCGGTCGCGGGCTGGAGAATATGGTGGGGGCCTTCGATCATGATCGTCTGCGGCGTCCAGGGGGCGAATTTCAATATACGGCTTTCCCCCTGCATGACGGGAAGCGCGCACAGGCCGCCCTGCGCGTGGAATCGTTCCAGGACGGGCATGGGGTCGAATTCGCGCCCCTTGGGCCAGTAGGCCCCGATGATGTGAGGAAGCACAGGCTTAAGGCTTTCAAAAAAAAGATCTGCCGCCGCATCGAAATCCCCGGGTTTCGGGCTGGCGAAGGCGCGGTGGCGCCGTGCTTCCTTGCGCAAATCGTCTTTGGGATGGGGCACGGTTTCCAACGCTAAGCCGCTTTCTGTTCGGACTCCTTGTCCGGCGCGCGGGGTCGCAGGCCCAGTTCAGCCAGAAGGGCCGAATCTTCGTTCGCATCGGGGTTGGGGGTCGTCAAAAGCTTGTCGCCCGTGAAAATGGCGTTCGCGCCTGCGAGAAAAGCAAGCGCCTGCGCTTCCCGGCCAATGGATAGCCGTCCGGCGGACAAGCGCACCATGGCGCGCGGCATCAGAATACGGGCCACGGCAATACAGCGAATCCATTCAAAAATATCCAGCGGAGGCGCATTTTCAAGGCGGGTGCCTTCCACGGGAACCAACATGTTGATGGGTACGGATTCAGGCTGCGGGTCCAGGGTGGCCAGTCGGTGCAAAAGGGACACACGGTCATCCTGCGATTCTCCTAAGCCCAAGATCCCCCCGCAGCACAGAGAGATCCCCGCTTTGGCCACATTTTCGATGGTGTCGAGGCGATCCTGATAGGTGCGCGTGGTGATGATTTTGCCGTAGAATTCCTCGGACGTGTCGAGATTGTGATTATAGGCGGTCAGTCCGGCATCCTTGAGCTTTTTGGCCTGTTCCGCGCTCAACATGCCGAGCGTACAGCAGGCTTCCATGCCCAGATCGCGCACGCCGCGCACCATGTCCAGGACACGGTCAAATCCCCGACCATCCTTTACATCACGCCAGGCCGCGCCCATGCAAAAACGGGTGGAGCCGGCTGCGGCGGCTTTTTGCGCCTGGATCAGGACATCATCGGTCTTCAGGAGCGTCTCTTTTTCCAGAGCCGCATTGTTGTGGATGGACTGGGAGCAATAACCGCAATCCTCGGGGCAACCGCCCGTTTTGATCGAAAGCAGAGTGCACATCTGCATCTCGGCGGGGTTATGGTGCGCGCGGTGAATTCCGGCGGCCTCGAACACGAGATCCAAGAGGGGGCGGCGGTAAAGCTCCGCGACGATTTCACGGGTAAGGGTGTGTGCGGTCATGGCGGGAGGTTACTTTTATTTCTGTGCGCCGTCAAACGGGGAACCCATTGAAATCGGGGTTCTCAAACACGTGGTTTGCGGATAGGCTTTGCACATGAGCCTGTTTGACCGTACGGACAGTTCCTTTCTGGCGCAGTGGTGGTGGACCGTTGATCGCGGCCTGCTGGCCGCTTTCCTGATTCTGGTGGCGATCGGCGTGGCGCTCATCGCCACGGCCAGCCCTCCCATCGCGGAACACCTCAATCTGTGGCATTACCATTTTCTGGTCCGCCATCTGGCCGTCCTGATTCCCGCGCTGGCCTTGCTTCTGGGCATCTCCACGCTGGGCCACCGGCAGGTTTGGCGTGTGTCTGTCGTGCTGTTCAGCTTAAGCGCCCTAGGCCTGGTTCTGGTTTTGGTCTCGGGCATGGAGATCAAGGGTGCGCGCCGCTGGATTCATCTGCCCGGTTTTTCCCTGCAGCCCAGCGAGTTCATCAAGCCCTCTTTCCTGATCATGGCGGCCTGGCTCATGAGCCAGCGCCCCCGGCCCCAGGAAGAGGATGCCCGCGCGCGGCCGCGCGTGGGCGGGCGGGGCACCCTGATGGCGGCGGGGCTGTATGCGATGGTGGCCGCGCTTTTGCTGCTTCAGCCAGATTTCGGGATGACGTTTACCATTACATGCGGCTGGGCCGCCCAGATTTTTCTGGCCGGCCTGCCGCTGCGTTACCTGATCGTTCTGGCGGGCGCTGGAGCGGGGGGCGTGGTGGTCGCGTATTTGTCCTTTTCGCACGTGCAGAGCAGAATCGATCGTTTTTTCAATCCCGAGATCGGCGATAATTACCAGGTGGAAAAATCCATAGAAGCTTTTCAGAACGGGGGGTTTCTAGGAACAGGGCCGGGACAAGGGACCGTCAAGATGCATTTGCCCGATGCTCATGCGGATTTTATTTTCGCGGTGGGCGGGGAAGAAATGGGTCTAATCTTTTCCTTGATCCTGATCGGCGTATTTGCCTTTATTTTTCTGCGCGGATTTGGGCGGCTGATGGAGGCCGGAGATATGTTTCCCCTGCTTGCGGGCGGCGGTTTACTCACCATGTTCGGCCTGCAGGCGTTTGTGCATATGGGGTCCAGCCTTAATATTCTCCCCGCGAAGGGGATGACGCTGCCTTTTATCAGTTACGGGGGATCCTCCTTGCTCTCTATCGGATTTGCCACGGGCGCGATCCTTGCTCTCACGCGGCGACAGGTGAAAACCGGTCTGTCCCGAGGCGCGGGATTGCTCGTTTTCCCAATGGCAGGCCCTTCAAACAGCGCGGGAGAGAAACAGAAATGAACACCCGGCCCATAGGGGATTTGAAATTGATTTTGCTGAGCGCCGGGGGAACCGGAGGGCACATCATGCCCGCGCAAGCCCTGGCGCGGGATCTTCTCTCCCGTGGCTATCTGGTCGAGATGGTCACGGATCGCCGGGGTATGGCGTACACGGGCCTTTTTGAAGAAATGCGGGCGCACCTCATCAGTGCCGGAACATTGCGCCCGGGGCTGAAGGGGAAGGTTGCGGGTCTGGCGGCGGTGGGGTTGGGCCTGTTCCAGGCTTTTCGCCTGATCCGGAGACTTAAGCCCGCTGTGGTTGTCGGCTTTGGAGGATACTCATCGTTTCCTATGGTCTACGCGGCGCAGCTTTTGAAAATTCCCACGGTCATTCATGAGCAAAACGCCATTATCGGGAAGGCCAATGCTTTCCTGGCGTCGCGGGCGTCGCGCATAGCGCTGTCCCTGCCCGCCGTTTCGGGGCTGGACGATGCGGACAAGGCGCGGGCCGTTCTGACTGGGAATCCAGTGCGGCCCGAAATCGCGGCTCTGTATACCGCGCCATATCCGTCCGTTCGGGACAACGGAGCATTGCGGATATTCATCATGGGGGGCTCTCAGGCGGCGCGGGTGTTTGCGGATGTCGTGCCCCCGACTCTCACCCGGCTGCCGGCTGACTATAAGGCGCGCCTTCATATCGTACAGCAATGCCGGGAGGAAGATCAGGAAAGGGTGCGCGCGCTGTATGCGCAAAGCGGGATAAGAGCGGACCTTCTGGTATTTTTCGATGATGTGGCCACACAGCTGAGAGAGGCGCATCTGGTGATTGCGCGTTCAGGGGCAAGCACTGTGGCGGAGGTGACAGCCGCGGGACGGCCCGCGATTTTTGTGCCCTACCCCCATCATAAGGACCAGCAGCAAAAGATGAATGCCGAAGCCGTGGCCGATGCCGGAGGCGCCTGGATGATGACGGAAAGCGGGTTTACCCAGGACGCGCTTCTGGCGCGTATCGAGACGTTTTTGCAAAATCCCCAGACTTTGTTCAGGGCGGCGGAGAAATCGCGCTCGTGCGGCCGTCCGGACGCCGCCCGGAAACTCGGCAATCTGGTCACCGCGCTGGCAAGCGGATGGACGGATTAAAAAGAGAGAGAGAAGGAAGAAAACGCCGAGGATGACAGGATTGGCAAACTTCTCTAGGATAACCGGATGAACGAAGAGGAAGTTATCCAGACGGCTCGGGAAGCCATCATGATTTCCATCGAGATCGGCGCTCCTATTTTGCTGGTTGGCCTGGTCGTGGGCGTGAGTATCGCGCTTTTGCAGGCTCTCACTCAGATTCAGGAAATTACCCTCGTGTTCGTCCCGAAGATCCTAGCCATTTTTCTGGCGATGTTCGTATTTTTGCCCTCCATGATGAAGACCCTTACCGTTTTCATGGAGACGCTTGCCGACCGGATCATAGGCTTGGGATAGAGCATGAACGCTCTTGAAGATTTTCTTGTCTCCGGCGTTTTGGCCTTCATGCTGGTTTTTATGCGCATGGGCACGGCGGTCATGATTATGCCGGGACTGGGCGATTCTTTCGTTCCGCAAAAAATCCGCCTCCATATGGCGCTGGGCCTTTCCCTGGTTCTTTTTCCGCTGGTGATCGGAAAAGTGCCCGCTCCCATGCCGGGTCCGGCCATGCTGTTACCCTTGATAGGGATGGAATTTATCGTGGGTTTGTTCATCGGCACGATCGCGCGGATTTTCATGACGGCGATGGACACGGCGGGCATGATCATTTCTTTTTCGTCCTCGCTCAGCAACGCGCAGCTTTTCAATCCCTCCCTGGCGTCGCAGGGATCTTTGATGGGGGCGTTCCTGTCGGTGACGGGGGTGGTCTTTTTGTTTGCAACCAATCTCCATCATCTTTTGATCATGGGCGTGGTGGAAAGCTACGAACTGTTTCCCATAGGAGTTCTTCCGGATTCAGGGTCGATGGCGGATCTGATGGCGCGCGCCGTGGCGAGCAGTTTTTTGATCGGAATAGAAATCAGCGCGCCTTTTATCATCTTAACCACGCTCATTTATGTGGGGATGGGGGTGCTCTCGCGTTTGATGCCCCAGGTGCAGGTGTTCATGATTGCCTTGCCGCTGCAAATCGTGCTCTCTCTTATTCTGATGACCATGACTCTTTCGGTGGGGCTTTTATACTGGGCGCATGAATTCGAAGACAGCATGGTTTATTTTTTGGGCGGCGGCTAAGGCAGATGCCCAAAAAAACCAGACTTAAGGTTTATCCAGAAACGAGCGGTTTAAGTCATCCGTATAGACCGCCGGGGCATCGGCCTCCGCATGATGCCGGTAAATATAAACGATATTCCCCAGCGCCTTTGGGTCATCGTTCCACAGGGCGTAATCGTCCCGCATGACGTCCCGCGATATGTTGGGAAAGACGCTGCGGATTGTATCGTCCAGATGGCGCGAGAAGGGGCTTCCGAAATTGGGCGTTGTCACGATGTTGGCCAGCATCAGGCCCTTGTCTTTGAGGCGGTCCTTTACCTGCTGGAAAAATTCCCGCGTGACGAGTTGCTCAGGAATGCTGAGATATCCCAGGTACGTGTCCAGGAAAATCACGTCGTATTTTTTTTTCGTTCCGGACAGGAAGGCACGCCCAGGCACAGCATGGAAGACTTTATTGGGAGGGAGCTTTTCTCTCAGGATATAGTTCTCCGCGATCTCTTTCAGGTCCTTGTCTATGTCCACGAAATCGTAATGATTGTTGCGATCATGATGGCCAAACGTAAAACCTCCCGCGCCGATCACGAGAATTTCTTTGGGGGGAGTCGCCTGCAGGATGGGGTTGATAGCCAGCTTTTCACAAAACTCGATAATGTCGTATTTGCGGCCCTGATCGTCGTATTTAGAAGAATAATTGTTGTTCAAGATCAGGTGGCGCGCGCCGTCCTGTTCCAGAACCCCGATTGTATTGTAGGGATTGCTTTTGATGGTTCCGTACATCCCCGTGGCGAAATTCGAGTTCACCGCCAGCGCAAAAACCCCCAGTCCCACAGCCAACCGCACAGGGGAATCGCCCTTATCCTTGCTGAGCAGGAATACCAGAAAAGGCAAGATGACGAAAATAAAACACGCGGTGTTGTTCACGCCAAAATGGCTCATCAGCACCAGCGTGGAAAACACCGCGCCAAGGAAGGAACCCAGCGTGGAAAAAAACAGGATTTTTCCGGTGATCCGCGAGAGGCTTTGCGCGCGGAAATAATTGCTTACCAATGGAATTGTCTGACCGAGAAGATAAACGGGGGGTGCGATCAGAAGCCCGCCGTATAATCCCGCGTGAATCAGCCTGTTTGTGATCCCGGCTTCCATCAGGGTGATGTAAATATGGGCCAGGATAAGGGAAGAGAGCGCGGGTATCAGAAATATCATCGCGCTCAGTATATTGAATATGAGTTTCTTCCGAAGGCTCTGCCCTGCTTGGGGCTTGAATTGCCCGCCGATGTAATAGCCCAGGGCTAGAGGCATGAGGACGGCCGCGATAATGATCGAGATCGTATCCGTTCCGCCCCCCAGATAGGGGATGGTCTCGCGTATGGCCAAAAGTTCGGCGGAAAGCACAACGTAGCCTTCCAGAACAATAATAGTAAAAAGCGTAAGGGGGCGCATGGCTTTTTTCATGATAAAAGAATCATCGGGCGCGCGCCGCCTGAAATCAACCGGAATGTTTCAAATCCGGCGTAAAACGCTCTGTGATTTTTTCTGCATAGAGAATTCGGGCTATTTCAATTCCAAGAGTTTGAACGACTCCAGAGACATATTCTTTTTGAAGGACTCCGTCGGAAGCGCTTTTTGCCTCCAGGTTCTTCATCAAAATCAACAAGCTGGCGCGGCGGTTTTCGGCTTCGCCCTCCAGGACCGCACGGCCTTTCCGGTCATCCGTTCCCTCTGTGTCGGCTACTATGAGCTCCTGGCCGAACACATGAGCGGCAACGGCGGGCCATGCTTTCAAAAACTGCAGGCGTCCGCTGATATTGTTACGGATGTAGAGAATATCTAGCGCTTCGTAGAGTTCCTCGAAACGCTCCCCCGTCAGTTTTCTGTCCTCGCCCTGTATCATGCGGGGGCTCCGAACAGGTCGTAATCCTCGGCGTCCTCTATTTTGACGGACACGATGTCGCCGGGTTTCGCGCCGGCGATGTCCCGTATATACACGGCCCCGTCGATCTCGGGAGCATCGGCCTTGGAACGCGCGTCCGCGCCGCACAGGCCGTTCTCATCGGGCTCGCTGACATCGTCGATAATGCATTCCAGTGTTTTTCCGATCTTTGCCTGGGACGCGCGCGCGGCGATATCCTGCTGCTTTTCCATGAAGCGTTCCCAGCGTATGTCCTTGATCTCCTCGGGCACATGGCCCTCCAGATCGTTGGAGCGGGCACCCTTCACCGGTTCGTACTTGAACGCGCCCGCGCGGTCGATTTGGGCTTCGTCCAGCCAGTTCAGGAGAAATTCAAAATCTTCTTCGGTTTCGCCGGGGAAGCCGACGATAAAGCTGGAACGGATGGTCAGTTCCGGGCAGATTTCACGCCATCTGCGAATACGCTCCAGTGTTTTTTCCTGCGCGGCGGGCCGGCGCATCGCCTTGAGAACCGAAGGGCTGGCATGCTGGAACGGGATGTCCAGATAGGGAAGAATTTTACCCTCCGCCATCAGCGGGATCACAGAGTCGACATGCGGATAGGGATACACGTAGTGCAGGCGCACCCAGATGCCGAGCTTTCCCAGTTCCTCGCACAGATCATAAAACTTCGCGGCGACTTTTCCGCCTTTCCACGGACTTTGCGCATATTTGAGATCCACGCCGTAAGCGCTGGTGTCTTGCGAAATGACCAGAAGTTCTTTCACACCGGAAGCGGCGAGCTGCTCGGCCTCATAAAGCACGCGGTGCACGGGCCGGCTGACCAGGTCGCCCCGCAGGGAGGGGATAATGCAAAAGCTGCAACGGTTGTTGCAGCCTTCTGAAATTTTTAAATAGGCGTAATGGCGCGGGGTGAGCTTGATTCCGGCTTCTTCGTAGGATTGCGGCACCAGGTCAATATAGGGATTGTGCACAATCGGCTGGTGCGTATGGACGGCCTTTACGACCTGCTCGTATTGCTGGGGGCCGGTGACCGCCAGAACCTTGGGGTGTTCGCGTTCAATCTGTTCGGGTTCCGCGCCCATGCAGCCCGTCACGATGACACGGCCGTTGGCGTTCATGGCTTCCCCGATCGCATGCAGGGATTCCGCCTTGGCGCTGTCGAGGAATCCGCACGTATTGACGATCACCAGATCCGCGCCCTCATGCGTGTCCGTGAAGCGGTAGCCGTCGGCGCGAAGCTTGGTGAGGATGCGCTCGGAATCCACGAGGGCCTTCGGGCAGCCCAAAGACACCATGCCGATCACCGGAGAATCAGCCGGGGCATGGGGGTCTTTGGCGGAAAGGGCGGGCGTGCTCTTCATGGTGCCGCTTTATAATACGAATTGCGTAAAAGAGCAAGAAATCTGGGTTTTTTTAAGAGGAAGGCGCGGCGCGAACCTCCAGAACCTCCGGCACATAGTGCTTTAACATGTTCTCGATCCCGGATTTCAGGGTCATGGTGGAGCTGGGGCAGCCCGAGCAGGCCCCCTGCATGCGCAGGTACACAATTCCATCTTCAAAGCTCTCAAAGACGATATCGCCCCCGTCCATCATGACCGCCGGGCGCACCCGGGTTTCGATCAGCTCCCGAATTTGCGCGATGAGCGGGCTGTCCGGGCCATTGTCGGAATTTTCAGGGGTTGTGGGCGTAGGGGTGTCAAGCATCACGGGCCTGTCCAGGGAGAAATGCTCCATCAGGGCCGCCAGAACCATCGGCTTGAGCATGGACCAGTCGGTGTCTCCCGCCTTGGAAACGGACACAAAGTCGCCGCCAAAAAACACCCCGGTCACGCCCTGCAACGCAAAAAGCCGCTGCGCCAAGGGGGAGCGCGCCGCGGATTCAGGCGATTTGAACTCCGCGGTGCCGTGCGCCAGAACATCGCGCCCCGGCAGAAACTTGACGGTGGCGGGGTTGGGCGTAGCCTGCGTCTGGATGAACATAGTTTTTCCTTATCCGGTATAAGTATTCTGAGGAACAATCTATACCGATTTTCCTTCACATCAATGGATCCCTGCGCCGACGCGCCCGGAAATCCGGTCTTTCGCAACTTTCGGGACTCAAAAGCTTGCCTTTTGAAGCATCTCGTGATATAAATCGCGAAAATAACAATAAAAGAACAGGGAAATTCATGTCTATCAAGCGCGCCTTTACGGCGGCGGCGGCGTTGGCTGTCGCCTTAACTCTCTCAGCCACCACATTGGAGGCGAAGACGTCTCCTGCGTCTTCCCCCTCCTCCGTTTCCCTTCCTTTCCAGGCGGCATCATCCCCAGACTCAATCGGGGTGCCGGCCGAGAACATTCCTGTTCTCACAGGTAAAATTACGGACGCGAAGGATTACGCGGCTAAAAATAAGGTGGCTGTTATTTATATCATAGAGGGGAAGGAAGATTTTGAGAAATTGCCAGCCGAGCGTGTTGGGCGGTTAATTGCAAAAAAACTGGGAAAAGAGGGAATTCCAGCGGTTATATTCAAGGATCCGACAGGGGCTTTGGTTTCAGGAGGCTATGAAGGACCTTATATAAGCACGAGCCTTATCAGACAAGATGGTGGAATTTTCTATATTGTAGAAGATCATAAGCTCCAAGGTTCATATACACCTATTAAAGCCATTCAAAACATAGAAGATGGCAGCTTTGGAAAAGAAAATAGGGAGCATCTACCCAAATCCTCCACGCCGGGCGTGACTTTGACGTCACTCGAAATACAGTAATTTCTTCAAGGGCCCATCGGTTTCAGGGGATTTGTGGATGTAAGAGTATTTGATTTTGATTCACCCTCCAGGGCCCACAGCTCGTCCGCGCTTGTTTCAATTGTTTCGTTTTTATGAGGTTTTTCATCTAGAGCCTGTTTTAGGTCTTTGTCTTCACTGTTCAAAGAGTCTTGTGCAGCTTCAAGAACGGCTTGGCTGAATTGGGTGTTCAGTGCTTCCATCTGCTTTGCCTGCTCTGCGGGATCCTCTATCTTCAGAATACGGTCCCGCTCCCGGAGAAACCGGTCTTTATCCCGTTCCATCTGTTCCAGCAGGATTTCCTTTTCCGTGCGTTTCTCTTCGAGATGGTCGTTGTCCTTCCGGCAACCATCTTCTTCGGCTTTATCGAATTTAAGCTGTTCTTGTATAAAATAGGCCGCGATATAATCGTCTTCCGGCTCTTTCCCGGTCCGGGCCTTGTAATCATCCAAAAGAGCTTGCGCGCGGGGGTTCTTGAGTGTTCCGTCCGGGTTGCGTTCCAGAACGCCATATTTGTTGAAATAGGACAGGGCGTCTTCCCCCGCGGCGCGCCTGAGTTTGATTTCATCGATCCGGCCTGTATTCTTGGCCATGTCCGCATCGATTTCAGCGATATCCAGGCGCAGAAGCTCAATCTGATCCGTCAACCATTGGATGTGCTCGTTCAGCCGTTGCAGGCTTTCCAGTATAGCCTGCCGTATCAAAATCCGGTAGAAATCCTCTTCTTTCCGCTTGTGTTCGGTCACACCGTGAAAGCTCTTCTCCGCAACGCCGTACCTGCCCATCAGGCCCGCGAAATCCGCTTCGCCCTCTCCGTTGAGAAGTCCGTTCAGCGCGTAATCGTTGCGGCGTTTCTCGGTCAGCTCCTCAAAGGTGGGCAGATCGGAGGACGGCAACTTGTTGGCCGCCGCAAAAGACCCGCGCAGGCCGCCGGTCAGCCCGGTGGCGTCTCCTGTAAGGCGGCTATGCTCTTTGTCTCCCAGAGCCATGATGTCTTCCCCGTACAACCGTTTTTTCTGATCTACGCAACTGTTGCGCGTATAATCTTTGTTTTATGGATATACTGTAAGGGGCAGATGGTAAACACTACATTAACATAAGAAATTAATAGGTAAGAGGAGTGGTTTTGTGCCTTTCAGATCACATCCGATTAAACTTTATATTATTGAGATTGAAAATATTTAATGACCCTTCGACCAGGAAAAGTGAAGAGGACTGTTTCCAGGTCGCTCTCGCACACTTCAAAGAGGTGGAGAAAGAAGACTCAAAGCTGATGGCGGAACCAGGTGACCTGCCGTTTGGCGTAGTGCCGGGTTTCGTTCTGGGCCAGCGTGATGGCCGTTTCCCTGGAAATTCGTCCTTCCAGATAATCTCGCAGAGGTCGTAGACCCAGCGCCTTGCGGATCGGCCTGTCTTCGGGAATATCCGTGCGGGTCAGGAAATTTTCCACTTCCTCTATGACTCCGTTTTCCATCATCCACTCAAAACGCGCGTTGCAATTCCGGTAGAGGGTTTCCCGCTCCGGCATGATTTTATGGATTTCAAAGCGCCAGTGGGCGGGCGGCGGGACCGGCGGTTCCGCCTGCCAGTCGGCAAGGCTTCGTCCTGTGGCCTCAAGAACTTCCCACGCGCGGATCAGGCGCGCCGTGTTGGCGGGGTCCAGCCTGGCGGCCATGACCGGATCGCGCGCGGCCAGCGCGGTATGAAAGGCGGCATTCCCCAGCTCTTGTTGTTTTTGTGTGGCCGCGCGGCGGATGTCTTCTGGAATCCGGGGCATGGGGGAGAGTCCCTTGACGAGCGCGGAGATATACAGGCCCGAGCCCCCCACGATAAGGGGCGTACGTCCCTCGGCGAAGGCTGTTTCGATCTCCGCCGCTGCGCGCGTACGCCACTCCCCCGCGGAGCAGGTTGCCCCGGGAGGCAGGGCACTGTAAAGCCTGTGCGGCGCGGCGTGGCGGTCTTCGGCAGAGGGTTGCGCCGTCAGAATCGGCAGGGCGTCATACAGCTGCATTGAATCCGCGTTGATAACAACGCCGTTTGTCTGGGCGGTCAACTCTATCGCCCGGGCGGACTTCCCCCCCGCCGTTGGGCCGCAGATGATGTGGACGGTGGGGATCAAGAAATGCGCGGGGCCCTTCTAGCGATTTTCGAGCTTTTTGAGGATGGCGGCATTCTGTTTTATAATTGTCTCGTTTCCTCGGAGCGTTGCGATTTGAGCCTCTATATTGTCCACGGAGGCGATATCGTAGACCCGTTCAACCTTTTCATCTCCGCCACAGGCGAATGTTGTAAAAGAAATTTTAAGACTGTTTTTAGCCCGAGACAGTCTATTCAGTTCTGTATTTTTGGCCATCAATCTTTCGGCTTTCAGATTACAAGAAGAAGACATAGGAAAAACGTCGTCACCGCTGTTTAAGACGGCTTCATCTGTTTTCGCGTGGCCAATTCTGGTTGATACGACAAATTTTTGTGAAAGACGGTGTTGCTTCAAGAAGGATTCGTTGTTCTTCTTGTCTGAATCCGTCATCGGCTTTAACCAGCCTGTTTCATAATGTTTGCTTTCAAACATTTTTGTCCCCAAATAGAATTTCTATATAGCGCAAAACCCTATATACAATGGAACTATCTGTCAATAAATTCTGTATAAAGATCTTTATATATTTTCTTAATAAAAACTGAGGTGCTCAAAACCCAAAGCTCTTCTGCACCGAGACGCCGGATTCCTCCAGGCACCAGGCCAGAATGGCCTTTTGCGCGTGCAGGCGGTTTTCGGCCTCGTCGTAGATGACGCTGGCGGACGTGGCCAGCACGTCGTCGGTGACTTCCTCGTTCCGGTGGATGGGCATGCAGTGCATAAAGATGGCGTCGTTCTTCGCCTTTTTCATCAGCGTCGGATTGACCTGATAGGGCATGAATTTTTCAATGGATTTGCCTTCCTGTCCCATGGACACCCAGGTGTCGGTGACGATGACGTCCGCCCCGGCGGCGGCCTTGGAAGCATCCTCGATATAAACAACGTGCGCCGCTGTCGCTTCCGGCTTGAGATCCGCCGGGCATGATACCACCAGCTCGAAATCCCATACGGGGGCGGCCTGCGCGAAGGTCATGGCCACGTTGTTGTAATCCCCCAGCCAGACGATTTTCCGGCCCTGTACGCTTCCGAGTTTTTCCTCGATGGTCATCAGATCGGCCATGATCTGGCAGGGATGGGATCGGTCGGTCAGGCCGTTGATGATGGGGATCGTGGCGTGGCGCGCGATTTCCTCTATCTTCTCATGACTTGAGATCCGGAACATGGCCCCGTCCACGAAACGCGAAAGCACCTTGGCCGTGTCCTCCAGGCTCTCCGATCCCGTGATCTGCATTTCCTCCGCGTTCATGACGATCGTGTGACCGCCGAGCTGCTTCATGGCGACCTCGAAGCTCATGCGCGTACGGGTGGAGCGTTTGTCAAACACCATGGCGAGGGAGAGACCGTCGAAGATCTGGGGCGGGCGGAACTTGCTGCGCTTCATCTCGTGCGCGTGGGCGAGAATGCCCTTGAGAGTCTCAGGGGGAATGTCAGGCAGGTTGATGAAGTGGCGGATGGGAGGGGGCATGGATTTAACTTTCTTCGCGCAGTGTTTTTTCAAGAATATCCAGCGCTTCCTGCGCATGGGCTGGCGTAATCACCAGCGGGGGCGTAAGCCGCAGAGTTTTGGAGCCCGCCTGCGTGGTCAGGAGCCCGTTTTTCTGCAGCGCGCGCATGAATTGTTTGATCTCGATGGTTGTGTCCACACCGATCATGAGGCCCATGCCGCGAATATCGGTGATCTTGTTGGAATCTCGCTGGATTTTCTTCAGTCCCTCCACGAAATAAGCGCTGACTTTTTGCACATTCTCCATGAAGCCTTTTTTCAGCATCTCGGTGAGGACCGTGGCCGCCACGGCGCACGCCAGGGGATTTCCCCCGAATGTGGTGCCGTGCGTCCCGGGCACAATAGCACGGCCGACTTCTTCCTTCGCCAGCATCGCGCCCACGGGAAAGCCCGCCCCAAGTCCCTTGGCCACACAGGCGATATCAGGCTCTATTCCGAATTGCGGATAGGCGAAGAGTGTTCCAATCCGGCCCGATCCGGCCTGGACCTCATCAAGAATAAAGACGATTTTATGCGCGTCGCACAACGCGCGCAGGCCCTTCATGAAATCCTGCGTGGCAGGAGTCAGCCCACCCTCACCCTGAATGGGCTCCACGATGATCGCTGCCGTGTTCTCACTCACCAAGGCCTTCACGGAGTCTAGGTCATTGAAGGTTGCGAAATGAACACCGGGAATATAGGGGCCAAAATAAGGCTGGCTCATCCGTTTTTCGGTCACGCTGGCCGCGCCGTACGTGCGCCCGTGGAAACTGTTCCGGAACGCGATGATCTCGTTGCAATGCTCGCCCTTGGCGTCATAGGCCCATTTGCGCGCGCATTTCAAGGCGGCCTCGACCGATTCCGTGCCGCTGTTGCAGAAATAAACGCGGTCGAAGCAGCTGTTTTCGGTCAGGAGTTTCGCCGCGCACAGTTTAGGCTCCGTCGCGTAAGAGGCCTGGCAGATCATCATTTTGGCGGCCTGATCGTTGATCGTCTTTAAAACCGCTTGGGGCGCGTGGCCCAGAGACGCCACGGCGATCCCGATTGCAAAATCCAGGTATTTCTTCCCGTCCGTGTCCCAGACATACGCGCCCTCGCCATGGGTCAGAACAACAGGCTGAGGGGCATAGGTCTCGATCAGGAGGTTTTTGGTTTCATTGATGATGTTTTGGGTGCTATCGGTCATGTTATCCCTCGATCAGTTTTTGCGTCTCGATTTCCGTCATATAGCTTGCCCGCTCGGACTCCTGCATCAGCATCGTACCAGGACCGACGGGTTCGTAAATTTCCTTGCGCAGCGCGTCCTCCCGCAGGCCGTTGATCAGGTGAATGCGCCGGACGCCGGCCTCCATGGCCCGCTTGCAGTTCTCCAGCTTCACCTTCATGCCGCCTGTGACGGCGCCGCTTTGGATATGGGCGGGGATTTCTTCCGCCGTGATGATAAAGGCGGTCTGCCCGCCGATATGGACCCCGTCCACGTCACTTAGGAAAATCAGCTTGTCAGCCTGTGTGCCGATGGCCAGTTCCGTGGCGATGGTGTCGGCATTGATGTTGCAGAGCGTTTGCGCATCCTGCGCCCAGGCCAGGCAGGGCACGGCGATAAAATCCGCCGTCTTGAGCAGGCGGCGGATAGGGCGGGCATGAACGGCATGGATATCCCCTACAAAACCGAAATCGACCGGGGCTTTCGGGCGAAGCTCTACATTCATCCAGCCCGGCGGGACGGCGTTGAAGGTCAGGCCTTCCAGATTGTTGCGTGCCATGGACTGGTAAAGCCGCAGCGAGAGCGCGCCACCCACGATTTCTTTCATAATGCCCATGCTAGCCGCGCTGGTCACTCTCCGTCCGTCCCGCTTCTCTACCGGAACGCCGCGCGCTGCCGCCGCTTCATCGAGCGCGTGGCCGCCGCCATAGACCAAAATAATCTTGATTCCGTGCAAGGTCAGATCGCGGATATCGCGGATCAGGCTGTCCAGCGCCGTATCGTCCTCGACAATCTTCCCGCCCGCCTTGACGATGAAAAGGTTGTCACTGAACTTGCTCTCGTAAAAAGCATTGATCAGGAATTTTGGAATCGTGTTTTTTTTCATGTCTTCATCCTAAGGATATAAAGGGGAAAGGGCCATTAGGCCTTCGGTTTCAGGAAGGCCGAACATCAAATTCATGTTTTGCACCGCGGTCCCCGCCGCGCCCTTGACGAGATTGTCGATCACGCCTTGCGCCAGAATACGGCCATCGGTTCCCATTTTAAAGCTCAGATCCGCGAAATTGGAGCCCATGACATTGGCAAGGGCGACCGTGTCCATCGCCCGTACAAAGGGCGCGGGGGCGTAGGCGGCTTCTCCCGCAGAAAAAGAGAGTGAGGACGGAGAAGCCAGAGTGATGAAGGCCTGCGCGAAGATGCCCCGGGTGAAGGGGCCGGAGGATGGCACGAAATTGAGCTGCGCCTCCGATATTCCCGCGCCTCGGACGATCTCCGGGATGTGGCGGTGGGTGTTGACGCTGTAGCTTTTGATGTTGTGGTTGCGCACCGGATGATGCGTCCCCTCCGTAGGGGCCTTGCCCGCGCCGCTGGAGCCGGTCACAGCGAAAATATCGGCGTGCTTTATTTGACCTTTAAACGGGTGCAGCAAAAGCTGGGCGAGCAGCGCGAAGCAGCCGGGATTGGCGACCGTTTGCGCGGCCGCAATTTTTTCGTGATCCACTATTTCAGGCAGGCCGTAGACCACTTCTTTCAGCAGGCCGGGATGCTTATGCGCCTCGTAATATTTCTCATACGAAGCGGGGTCGTCCAGCCGGTAATCGGCGGACAGGTCGATGAGCTTCACCGTTCCGTGCAAATCCGCCACCACATCCTGCGCCGCCTTGTGGGGAAGGGCCAGAAAGACAACATCGCTGTCCCGGGCGGCGGTTTTATGGTCCGCATCCGTGATCCGCGCCTTCATATGGGACAGATGCGGGAACACAGCGCCGATGGCCTCGTCCTTATGCTGACGGGATGTCAGATGCACGATCTCCACGCGCGGGTGAGCGGCCAGAAACCGGATAAGTTCCAGCCCGGTATAACCGGTCGCGCCGATGATGGAAGCTTTGATTTTATGCCGCATAATCCACCGCCCACCGGGACAGCACCAGGTCCAGCCACCGGTTGTTGGGGTTGAAGGCGTTGTAGACTAGGACGTCCATATGCTCCCGGATCAAATCCTGCCCTACCTCGTTGTCGGTCACGGGACCGCTCATCACGTCGATGGGCAGGCCCAGGGCCGCGCAATCCTCGCCCAGCTTCACCGCGCCCACGGGATCGCGCGCGCAGCCGACATGAAGGCGCACATTTTTCTGAATTTCGCGGTCTTCCAGAATGGGGCGCACGCCGTAGCGGCCCATCAGCCCGTCCCCGAATTCCACGACGATCGCATCAGGCCGTCCCTTGGCGAGATAGTTCAGGGCGCCCTTGGTCATGCGGATGACTTGGTCGGCGCCGATATTCGCGGTGGAGGTAATGCCGCAATCCACGAAGGACACGGTTTCGCGAATGCCGTAATCCTCCATCTTGTAGAGATCCCGCATTGCCCCTACGCCCGTCACCTTCGCGCCGGCCAGTTTCATGCCCATGCGCACAAGGGTCTTGGTCATCTCCGCCGCCACCGTGGTCTTGCCGCTGTCCATGCTGCTACCCGTCGTAATGATGAGGGGAATGTCGTTGGTCAGGCGATCAGCCTCGCTGAACAGCCGCGCATCTCCTATATTCACAAGCTTTCCCTTGCGCGCGATCCCGCCCAGAACCCGGATCCGCAGGGGGTCGCCGACCTCCTTCGTGTTGGCGCTGGTGCATTCGCCGGCGATCCCGCCGAAATTCAGAAGGTGGATAACATCATCGGTTTTCAGGCTCTTGGGCAGGTGCCCGGCAAAGCCCTTCAGGGCCATGCGCTCGCCCAGCGCCACGGCGATCACGTCACCTTTCTTGAGGCGCGACATCCGGCCTGAGGGCAGCTCCATCTCGTTGTAAATGGATTTGTCTTCCAGCACCTGGACGGCCAGAACCGTGCCCATGGCGGTGGACAGATCGTCGGTCAGCGCTTCTTCGTGCGTAAGATTCAGGTTCCGCGTGACGGAGCTGATTTTATCGAGATGAATTGTTTTTTGGCTCTTTTTCATGGTCTTGTCTTTCTTGTTTAAACGTACAACAGGGCTGTCCGGGGCGGAAGCCCGGCGCGGCGTTTTATTTTTGGGGAAATTAAAAGTCTGGGGATTCAGACAAACAAAAATATCACGGCGCGCGGGTCAGGCGGTACGTGGTCGTGGTCGGCGCGGCGTGTTTGTCCGAAGGTTTGTCATGAAGATATGAAAACCCTATTTGAAGAGGTTTGTCAAATGTTTTTAAGATCCTACCTGTAACCGCACTCGACGCCACTCGCTGCGCCCTGTAAAAAGTCAGCATGACTCAACCGTTTCTTGAGAATTTTAAGTCCGTCACCGCCGCCGTCGTGCGCACGATCGCGGGTCGGAAAGAATTGGACTCCTCTTTCTCGGTCGATGAACCGCCCACCGGAAGGGTAGAAGGACGTAAAATCCCCCGCCTTCCTTTGCCCGCCCTGGACCAGGATCGTAGGATTGAGCCCGGGTCTCTGCGGCTGGCGCGGGGATGCGCGGACGCCAACGCGCTCTATCTCGCTCATCATGATCCGGAAATTCATGTCCGCGCCGCGCCCCAAGAGGGTGAGGCCGCCCAGGTCTTCGCGGCATTGGAGCAGGCGCGCTGCGAAGCGCTGGGCTTCGCGGAGATGCGAGGCGCGGGCGCGAATATGAACGCCGTTCTGGCGGAAAAATGCGCGCGGACCGGCTATGCCCAGGCTTCTGCGCGGGAACAAATTCCGGCCTTTGACGCGTTTCATGTGCTGGGCCGCCTGGCCCTCACCGGGGAGCCCGTTCCCGAGTCCGCCCGGACGCTGGCCGCGCTGTGGGGTCCCTGGATCGAGGAACGGCTCGGCCAGCGGCTCGATGAATTTTTTCTCTCCATCCACGACCAGGCCGGCTTCGCCGCGCGCTCCAGAAAACTTCTGGCCGCACTGGGATTTGAGGCTGGAGAAGGCGCGGAAGGGTCTTCGGGCGCATCTCCCGAAGCGCCGGGGTCTGAGAAGCCGGCTGAGCACTCAGAGGAAGGCGGCGACCAGGAGACCGAGGCCGATCAGGGAGACCGGCAGGATGATTCTCTGCCGGGAGAGGATGAATCCCTGACCGGCGCGGATAAGGAATCGCCGGGAGACAGCGCGGGCGAGGAGGATGGTTTTTGTGCACCCGCACCACGCCCGGAGGGGTATGTCTCCGGCCCCGGCGGCGTGTACAGGATCTACACCACGCAGTTCGACGAGGAGATCGACGCGCAGGATCTCGCCGATCCGGAAGAACTGACCCGTCTGCGCGCGTTGCTGGACCGCCAGCTTGCGGGTCATCAGGGCGTTATCACGAAGCTTGCCAACCGGCTCCAGCGCAAGATCATGGCGCGCCAAAAACGCTCCTGGATTTTTGATCTCGACGAAGGGATCATCGATTCTTCCCGCCTGGCGCGCATTGTGGCCAATCCCACGGTGCCGCTTACCTTCAAGCAGGAAAAGACGATGGATTTCCGCGACACGGTGGTGAGCATTCTGATTGATAATTCCGGCTCCATGCGGGGCCGTCCCATCGCTATCGCGGCTATGAGCGCGGATATCATCAGCCGGACGCTGGAGCGCTGCGGAGTGAAAAGCGAGATTCTCGGATTCACCACCCGCACCTGGAAAGGGGGGAAATCCCGGGAACTCTGGATGCAAAACGGCCGTCCGGAGAATCCCGGCCGCCTGAACGATATTCGCCACATTGTCTATAAATCCGCAGCGGCTCCCATCCGCCGCACGCGCAAAAATCTGGGCCTGATGCTGAAGGAAGGAATTCTGAAGGAGAATATCGACGGGGAGGCCTTGGTCTGGGCGTATAACCGTCTGGCCCGCCGACCTGAAGCCCGGAAGATTCTGATGGTGATTTCCGACGGCGCCCCCGTGGATGATTCCACGCTTTCCGTGAATCCTTCGGCCCTTCTGGAGATGGATCTGCGCAGCGTCATTCGCTGGATCGAGGATCGCAGCATGGTGGAGTTAACCGCGATTGGCATCGGACACGATGTGACGCGCTACTACGGACGCGCCCTAACCATCACCGACGCGGACGAGCTGGCGCAGGCCCTAGTTGGAAAATTGGCGGAATTGTTTGAAGAGACAAAGGTATAAGGCCGAAGGATTTCGCTAAAACCGCACCTGAAGCTCTGAAAATGCCCGGAGCGCCGTTTCATCTTTTGCGGGACCGTAAGCTTCGCCCGCGCTGAAACCTCCCAGAGAAATTTTGAGGCGGACATCTTCCGGTTTTTCAGGTTTCCGGGTCAGGAGGCTGGTGACGTTCGTGTTCAAGATCAGATCGGCCGCATGGCCCAAGGATTTGTCCCGGCCATTCAAGGCGGCTGAAATTGATCCCTGCCTCAGGGACGTCGCGGGCTTGTCGAGGTGGTAATAATGATAGAACAGACTTAGATTCGTATAGTCTGTCAACGCCACACCGGCCCCTGCGGTAAGGATGTGAAGATTGGAGAGCTCGGGGCGCAGGACTTCGCCGTAATTGCGCACGGATCCGCTGGAAAGCCCCAGTCGGCTTGAATTTCCGTGAAGGCCGGTCTGGCGAAAGGCATGGTCCTTATTGTCCGCCGTATCATCATCCCCGGACCCATAGGCGTAGCCAAGCGTCAAGAGCGGTTTCCGGGGAGATTTAATCTCCACATCCATCTCCGCGTCCACAGCCCAGCCGGAAACATCGCGCTCCACGGCCCCTGTCACGGCCCTGAAATCGCTTCCCAGACCGGAGATTGTTGTCAGCGTGTCTTCTTTTCCGCCCACACCAATGAGATCGGCGCGGTAATGGATGGCCTGTGCCAGGGAATCGGCTTTTGCGATGATGCCGTGCGCGCGCGCACCCAGCCAGAAAAAATTCCCGTCTTCCTCATCCCGATCATCGGCGCGAATTCTCGTGCCGGGATTTTCGATGCCGGAATGGTCGTGCTCGTACAGGGCGCGCAGGTCGAAATGATGATTCCGCGCCCACTGCCAAGACCCCTCGCCGAGCGCGCGCAGACGGTTTTTGTCATCCTGCCTGAAATCACTTCCCTGGCCGGTGCGGTAGGAAGAGAGATTTTCTCCCAGCCCGACAAATCCATGAAACAACGTTGTGTCATAATTTAGGCGGGCGGCATCCAGATCCCGGTTCCACCACAGGGCTCTGTCTTCTCTTATACGCTGACGTCCGATCTGAAGACTGAGAGGAAGGACCCTGAACAATTCCTTTTTCTTGATCCAGAAATTTCGAAGTTCGGAAAAACTTTCATTAAAGACCTCTCCGGTTTCATCTTCTGCGCCGGAATCTCCCTGGATCAGAAGGGCTCCGGCATCCACATAGGCGCTCAGGGTATCGGTCAGGTCAGCGCTCAGGCGCAGGCGCGGCTGCAAGGAGCCGCTGCTCTGGAAGTCCCGGTTGAGCGTTCCCAGGTCGCTGTTTTCAAAACCATTATACTGGGCGGTTATCTGCCCGTTGAGTTTGAAGTCCGGATCGAACGCGCGGGCCTTGAGCGGCAGGAGGACGAGCGCGGTAAAAATAAAAAAGAGACGATGCATAGATTGGGACTTTCCCGTTCTTAAACTTTATTATTCGTCAGCAGGCGTCATGTCGGATTGTTCTATAATATTTCCCCGGGCGCGCCAACGGGGCCCAGAGGCAATCGGTGCTTTTCGCTCCAGATCAGCCCGGGCTTTTTCAAGGCCGCCCTGGGCCGCGATCATATAATGAGCATGAGCGAGCTCAGGATTGGGGGGTATTATTCGCCCTCGGTCATACAGGCGCGCCATCGCATAATCAGCGCGGACATAGCCCTTGTCGCTGGCCTGTCCATAGTAAGAAAGCGCACGGACACCGTCCGGCTCCACCCCCGCGCCCTTCTCGTAGATGTACCCCAGTTCGTAGAGCGCGGCGGCTTCCCCTTGCGCGGCGGCGGCCTCGAAAAGCGCCCGCGCCCGCACGGGATCAGCGCTCACACCCCGGCCTTTCATATAGGCTCTTCCCAGGGAAAGTTGGGCTTTCGGAAGGCCAAATTCAGCCAGCGTTTCCCAATGGGCGGCGGCTGTCTCGTAATCCCCGTTTTTGTGCGCGCTGTTTGCGGTCTTCATATCTGCGCACCCGCTCAGGAGCAGCCAGAAAACAGCAAAGCAAAATCCAGACCGCACAAGGGCGGCGTTCAAACGATTTGGTATTTTTTTCTTCATCACGCCGCAAGTTCCTGGCCGTACGGATCTTCAAACTGGAGGGTATCATTCTCATCCAGATGATCGCCATACTGAAACTCGAATATCCGCAGATCGAGAACACCCGGATTTTGGATTTCATGGACCATGCCGGGCGGTACGGAAACGCTGTCCTGGGCGACCAGGGTTTGCGTCTGCCCGTTCAGCGCGACAAGGGCCTCTCCGGAGGCAATAACCCAAAATTCGGTCCGGTGGCGGTGCATCCTGAAATTGCGCCGCTGGCCTGGTTTTATAAGGACTTCCCGAAGTTTGAATCCCCGGGCCTCGGAAATCGTTTTGACGCCTCCCCACTGAAACTCCTCGTCCGAAAGCGCGATTCCTTCTTTCATGCGAGCCTGCTCAAGCGTCTCCGCGACAGTCCGTATCCCCTCATTGTCGTTCTTATCGGCAATCATGACAACATCGCCCATGTCAGCGATCACCAGGTCACGTAGCCCAATACAGGCAATCAGCCTGTCGGTGGAAGAGTGAATGAAACAGTTCTGTGTATTCTTGCACAAGACACGGCCCTCGACGGCGTTTCCTTCCGGATCTTTTTCCCTGATCTCCCAAAGGCTTTGCCATGATCCTATATCTGACCATCGCGGATCGCACGGCACCACCGCGACGTTTTCACCTTGCTCTGCGGCTTTCTCAAGAACGGCTTTCTCGTAGGGTTCTTTTTTAAGGGTCGCATACAGTTCCATGGAGGGCATTTTGCCGTCCGCGCTGGAAGAAAGCGCTTGTGTCATCAGCGCGGCGGTTTCTGGCGCATATGCAATAAAATTATCAATGAGACTGCCCGCGTTGAAAAGATGAACGCCGCTGCTCCAGAGATATTCGCCAGACTCATAGAGTTCCTCAGCCAGTTTTTTGGGGGGCTTTTCAAAAAAGCTCTTCACTCTTCGCGTTTGCTCTTCGGGCAGGGACTCTCCGGCATGAATGTAGCCATAGCCCGTTTCCGGCCGGGTCGGGTTGATGCCAAATGTTACCAGAAAGCCTTTCGCGGCAAGGGGTAGCGCGATCCTCAGGGCCTCTTTCAGGGCCTGGATATCTCCCACATTGTGATCCGAGGGAAGCACCCACATCAGGGCGTCTTTCCCCCAGTGCCGGCGCACATAATGCGCCGCGAACAAAAAAGCTCCGGCAGTGTTTCGGGCCTCCGGTTCTCCAAGAACATGCATGGCCAAGCTTTGATCCAATGCTGATAATTCTTCGATGGTTTTCTTCTTGAGACGTCCCAGCGTCACGGTCACGATCTGAGAAGCGGACACGCCGGATGTTTCAAGCGCGCGCAGGATAGTGGCCTGAAAAAGCGTACGGCCCCCCAGCAGCTTTAAAAATTGCTTGGGCTGATTCCGGCGGCTCAGGGGCCAGAGGCGGGCGCCCGTACCGCCATTCAAGATCACAGGGACGATTACACTCATTAAAAATTTTCCCGCGCGCTACGCTAAATTATAAGTGTTCGCCTGATTTTAATAAATTAAAAACTCCACATAGGCGGGCCGCCCCACAACTTCTTGGGGAAGATCTGCCTGCGGAAGAATTTTGACGGTGGTGATCGGTACATCCTCATCTCGAGAATCGATGCTGACGACATGACCGGGAACGAAGGCGGTTTCTCCGGCGATGCGGATATTCACCTCATTCCGGAGATTGAGGCGGTGGGCGTCCCTGGGCAGAATGGTCGCTGTAATCCAGGGACGGGAATTCACAGGCATCAATTTGAAAAGCGGCTCACCCACACCACGGAATTCCCCATCTCTAACGAACTGATGAACGACATAGCAATCACAAGGACTTTTGACGATTCTCTTGACCGTATAGAATTGGGGAGGAAGCCCTGTTGCTGGAGGTGCGGCCGTGGTTGGGGCCAGACCCACATTGTCAGGAAAAGGCTTAAGCGGGGGGCTTGTGTCCGCGCTCGCTGGCCCGATTGTAAGCCCGTTAATTTCCGCAAGAGCCTGGCCCTGTCCAACGCGCTTGGTGCCAGGAGGCAAGAGCGAGTGGAAGGTTCCTTCGCTGGCGGTCCGCGAAAGAACGGTGTCTCCTTTCACCGTTCCTTGATAAGACTTGATGATGGATACGCTTTCATAAATATTTCCGAGAATAAAAAACAATCCCAGCATTCCAGAAAGGGCGATGAAGGCGATAAAAACGGCCTTGCGTACCCGGGAAGTCCGGTCTTCCTCGGGGCTGACCCCCAAAGAAGATCGCGCCTGAACGAAGTTCGAGCGTCCCGCTACATGCAAGAGATCTCCTTCCGTTACGATCGCATTGTTCATGTGCGACTTTATGATGAAGTTCAGAATGGAAAGCTGCGACTCCGTCAAATTTAGGAAACGGCAGCCCAGAGAGCGGCTTGATTTATCAAAGTACTCGACCTGGGCTTTGAGGTCGAGCGTAAAGCCAAAATCCGTAAATCGAAAAACAAGCTGAAGATTCAGATTTTGTCGGGACCGGTAAATATCCCCCATATCCGCAAGGCTGACCCCGCCCACGGATAAATCCTTGACCTGATATTCACGCCCATTGAGACGTACAATGGCCGGAATTCCCACACGTACATGCTGTCGTTGCGTTTCCGATTCATGAACGATCTGGGAGCTGGAGCGCGGCATATTCGATCTTCCCGAATTTTTTCTAAAAATATCACGTGCAGGACTTCGCGTACAGCACAGCCATCAAAAGAACAATAAATAGGGGTATAAAAACAGGATGATGGGTAAAATATTACCCCTGTTTCCTTTTTTCATCAGATCCTTTGGGAAAGCCGACTTCCAGAATTTCATAAGTTCGCAATCCCTTGGGCGTACGCACTTCGACGCTGTCGCCCACTGATTTTCCGATCAAGGCCCGCGCGATCGGCGCGGTGATGGAGATTTTCCGCTGTTCCGTATCGGTCTCGTACTCTCCGACGATGGTATAGGATTCCTCCGCTTCCGTGCTTTCATCGACCAGCAGAACCGTAGCACCGAACTTGACCGTTTGACCGCTGAAAGAAGATGGATCAATGATCTGGGCTTTGCTTATGACCGCCTCCAGTTCGATAATCCGGCCCTCAATGAAGCTCTGTTGTTCGCGCGCGGCGTGGTATTCTGCATTTTCTGACAAATCTCCGTGGGCGCGCGCTTCCGCAATCGCCTGGATGACAGTCGGGCGCGCAACGGTTTTGAGGGTTTTGAGCTCGTCTTGAAGAGCGTGAAAACCTTCCTGGGTCATGGGCACCTTATCCATAGCGGTGAAAATCCTTTCTTTTCACAAACAAAAAAACAACAACCCGCCCGGCGGGGCGAGGTGCTGTCCAATGAAATCACGAAGAAAAAACCCTACGTCTTTCGGGAGGAAGCGTCAACCGGCGTTTGGATAAGCGATCTCAGGAAGCCAGGTAAGCCACGGCCAGGAGGGCCAGAACCAGCCCTTGCAGAATGACGCGCGCCTGCATCAGCCGGTTGCCGTATTTTTTGTTGAACTCCCCGCCCCGCGCCATGGAGAGAATGCCCAGAACCAAAACGCCTGCCACCGCCAAAAGAGCGCTGCCCAGAATTATGGAGGATAAAAGGTTCATACATAAGGAAATAAGGGATTAATAGGCTTTTGGCAAGGCGGGGATATCTATTCCACGGCATTAGAAAACATAATGTATGGTCGCCTGCATCTGCGCTTTGTTGTTTTTTGCTGAGGCCAGAGAGTATATATCTGGCCTGTGGTGCCTTTCGCGCTCATGCTGGAAACGATTTTACAGGGAAACACTTGACCGATATCTCGCACTACCGCGCTGACTTCCCCATTCTTCAGACGATGATGAACGGGCGGTCCCTGGCGTTTCTCGATTCCGCGTCCAGCGCTCAAAAACCGCGGGCCGTGATCGAGGCCATGAACAGGGTTTTGGAATCGGGCTACGCCAATATCCACCGGGGCCTCTACAGTCTTTCTCAAAACCTGACCGCCGATTATGAAGCGGTACGGGGGAAAATCGCCCGCTTCATCGGCGCGCCTTCGGAAAAGAATATTGTTTTTACGGGGAACGCCACCGAGGCTATCAACCTCGTCGCGCAAAGCTGGGGGCGCACGCATCTCAGGGCCGGGGATGAAATTCTCCTCACCGCCATGGAGCACCATGCCAACATCGTGCCGTGGCAATTGCTGCGGGATCAGACCGGGATTGTGATTAAAACGATTCCCTTCGATGCGCGCGGTGTTTTGGATCTAGGGGCGTTTGAAAAGCTTCTGAGCGCGAAAACGAAATTCATCGGCGCGGTGCATGTCTCCAACGCGCTGGGCACCCTTAATCCCGTCAGGAAAATTGTTGAAACGGCAAAATCATATAATCCGGATATTAAAATCCTGATCGACGGATCGCAGGCGGTTGTGCACGGTTCGGTGGATGTCTCCGCCCTCGGCGCGGATTTCTATGTCTTCACCGGCCACAAGCTCTACGGGCCTACGGGCATCGGCGTGTTGTACGGCAAGTCCGGAATTCTGGAATCCATGCCGCCTTATCAGGGCGGCGGGGACATGATCGAGCGCGTGAGCTTCGAGCGCACGACCTACAAGGAAGCCCCCTTCCGCTTTGAGGCCGGAACGCCTCCGATTGTCGAGGTGATCGGTCTGGGGACGGCGCTCGATTATCTCTCCGCCATAGGGATGGAGGCCGTGGCAGCCCATGAGGCCCGCCTTCTTTCCCAGGCCACCGAACAGCTCTGCGCGATCAAGGGCCTGCGGATTCATGGCACCGCGCCCGAGAAAGCGGGTATAATATCCTTCACGATGGAAGGGGCTCATCCCTCCGATATCGGGATGGTTCTGGATCGCTGCGGGGTGGCGGTGCGCACGGGGCATCATTGCTGCATGCCCCTGATGCAGGCCTTGGGTCTTGAGGCCACGGTGCGGGCATCGTTTGGTTTGTATTCGAACGAGAACGACATAAATCAATTGACGGAAGGCTTAAGAAAAGTGCAGGACATGTTCGCATGACAAAGCTGGAGCCGGTGGCAAGCGAAGAGATGGTAAAAAACGCGCTGGGCGAGGAGGGCTACGACGAGCTCGCCGAGCCCACCCATGTCTCCGCCCCGCTGGATCATGTGCTTTGGCCAAAGATCAAGGCGGCGATCAAGGAGATCTACGATCCCGAAATCCCGGTCAATATCTATGAGCTGGGCCTGATCTACAGCGTTGCGGTTGCCGAACCGGAAAACGGGGTCCATGACGTGGACATCAAGATGACCCTTACATCGCCGGGATGCCCGGTGGCGCAGGAAATGCCGGGCTGGGTGCAGGCCGCCGTTTTGCCGCTGGAAGGCGTGGGCGGGGTAACCGTCGAGATTGTATGGGATCCCTCCTGGGACCCTTCCATGATGGCCGAGACGGCAAAGATGCAACTGAACATGTTTTTTTAAACAGGACAAAAACCAGGGAGAGAATAATGAAATTGCCTGTAATTTTTACACTGCTTTTCAGCATGTTCTGTTTTCCAGCTTTTGCTCAGGATGAAGTGGATACCGCAAAATCCGTCTATCAGAAAGTCCTCCAATCCGGCGTGATCCGGTGCGGTTATTTTATAGAGCCCCCCTTCACGCTCCATGATGAAAATACGGGAGCCTTCTCCGGCCTGAGCGTCGATCTTATTGAGACCATCGCCAAGGAGCTGGGTTTGAAAGTGGAGTGGGCGGAGCAGGTCAGTTTCGCGACCTTCCCCCAGGATCTCAAAAACAGGCGCTTCGACATGGTGTGCAGCAGCGTGTTCACTCTGCCGCGCGCCGGGCAGATGGATTACACCACGCCCTATGCCTATGTGCCGGTGAACGGCTATGTGAAGACGGACAACACGAAATTCGACATGTCGTTCGAGTCCGTGGACTGGAAAAGCGTGAAGGTCGCGGGGCTGGATGGCGAGGGAGCCACCGTGGCCGCCCAAAAACTCCTTCCGGAAGCGCACATGGATATCCTGCCGCAGAACGCGAGCATTTCCGAGATGCTGCTACAAGTATCCACCGGAAAGTCCGATATCGGCTTCGTGCTGCCCACCGTGTTCGAGGCTTTCGAGAAAGCCAATCCCGGAATCCTGCGCAAGGCGACCCTCGACAAGCCTCTCTACACCTATGCGGTCAGTTTCGGAATAGCCCCTGAACAGCCCGCCTTCAAGGCCCTGATCGACAATGTGATGCGGCAATTGACGGTTTCGGGGGAGCTGGAGAACATGTTTAAAAAACACGATCCGAAGGGCGATTTCAAACGTCCTCTCGCACCGATGGCGGGGGAATAACGGACCCGCCGCTCTTCCTCTCTCCTTTCCGGGAGCAGGAAGCAGCGTAGAAGAAAGAAATGAAAAAGAAAAAAATTCAACTATGTAAGATACAAAGGCCGTAAGAAGGAAACGAAGGAATGAAAAAATTTTTTCTGACGCTGGGGCTTTTTCTGGCAACGGCTTTTCCCGCCCGCGCGGAAACCGTCTACGACCGCGTGATGGCAAGCGGGAAAATCCGCTGCGGCTATGTGCAGTGGGAGCCCGCCTTCACCATTGATCCCAATACCAAACAATTGGGCGGCATTTTCTATGACCTCACGATGGAAATGGCCAAGCGCCTGAGCCTGGGTGTCGAATGGGTCGAAGAAGTGGGATGGGCCACGGCGATCGAGGGCATGGCGACAGGACGATATGATGCCGTATGCGCGAATTTCTGGCCTACGCCCGCGCGCGCGCGGCTGGTGGCGTTTTCGGTGCCGGTCAGTTATTCCTATCTGCGCGCGGTGGTTCGCAAGGGCGATCCCTTACTTGGGACTATCAAGAATCTAGAAGGTTTGAATGCAAAGGAGATTACGTTCGCGTATGTCGACGGCACCGTGCCGTCGCAGATCATTCAGCGGGATTATTCCGCTGCGAAGACCGTAAGCTATACCGAACAGACACAGATTTCCGACATGTTGGTCGGGCTGACCGCGGGCAAGGGGCAGGTCGCTTTCGTCGACCAGGTCACGCTGCACGACTATCTGCAGGGAAATCCCGGCACACTGGTCAGCCTTTTCGAAGAGCCCGTGGCGATCAAGCCGAACGTGATGCTCCTGCCCGCGGGGGATCTGCGCTTTGCCGACATGATCAACAACACCATCACCGATATTCTCGACGATGGGACCTTTGGTAAAATCCTGAAAAACCACAAGGCGCAGGATTTGTACCTGCCTCTGGCGAAACCTTATCAACCATGAGGAAAAGGAACATGAAAAAAGCTCTTCTGACATTGCTGGCGTTTCTCTTCGCCGCTCCCGCCCACGCGGAAAGCGCTTACGAGCGCGTTCTCAAAACCAATACGCTAAGATGCGGCTATATCGTTTATCCTCCCGAAACGGTGAAGGATGTAAACACGGGCGCGCTTTCTGGCATTATGGTTGAGAAAATGGAAGCGCTGGGGAAAGTGCTTAATCTAAAAGTGGAATGGACTGAAGAAGTCGCTTTTGCCAACATGTACGAAGGGCTTCAATCCGGGCGGTATGACGCCTTATGTTCAGGATTACTAGAGAAACCGGAAAGAGCAAGAGTGGTGCTTTTCTCCATACCTTCGAATTTTGGGGTGACCCACGCCTTTGTGCGGGCCGATGAGAACCGTTTTAACAAAGGATTTGGGCCCCTTAACGATCCTTTGGTTAAAATCAGCACCATTGACGGGGAAATAGGGCAGAGTATTGCGACCGAAATGTTTCCCCAAGCGCAGCAATACGCGCTGGCCCAAATGAATGACAATTCAATGGTCCTGGAAGCGGTGGCCACGGGAAAAGCGGATGTTGCCTTCCTGCATAAATCCTCAGCTAAGATCTATACTGAAAATAATCCGGGAAAAATAAAGCTGTTAAGCGAAGAGCCGATAAGGGCTTACGCGTCTCCGCCACTGGCTTTTCATCCGGATGAAATAAAGCTTAAACATCTTTGCGATTCCGGAATCCGGACACTTTTGCTCAATGGGACGATCGAGAAAATAATAAGAAAATATGATCCGAGCTTGGAATCGTACTCTCTTGTTGCCAAGCCTTACGAGGTTATCAACTGATGCTTATCGCCTCCGGGATAGAAAAATCTTTCGGAAACAAGCAGGTTTTGCGCGGGGTCGATATCGCGATCGCGCCCGGGGAGATCACCTGTGTCATCGGTCCATCCGGCACGGGCAAGACGACGTTGCTGCGGGCTCTGGCGCTTCTGGATTATCCGGACAAAGGCTCCGTTGAAATCGATGGGCGGATTCATGAATTTCCGGGCGCGGCGACAGTTCCGATAGAGCCTCCATGGCCGCACCTGACCGTTGTGTTTCAATCCCTGTTCCTGTGGCCGCATTTGACGTTGCGGGAAAATATCATGCTCCCCGCGCGCGGGCGGAACCCTGACGCCGCCGCTGATATTGAAGAGCTGATCTCGTTTTTTGAGATGGGAAATTTCATCGAAAATTATCCCAATCAGGCTTCCGTGGGGCAACGTCAACGCGTGGCTCTGGCGCGCGCCCTGATCCTTAATCCCCGTTATATCCTGATGGATGAAATTACCTCTGCGCTGGACGTGGAACAAACCGTGCGCATTCTTGCCAAGCTTTCCACCCTCAAGGAGCGCGGCATTGGAGTTTTTCTCATCACCCACGCGTTGAATTTCGCGCGCAAGGCGGCGGACCGCATTGTATTCATGGATGAAGGCAAAATCGTGGAACAGGGCCCGTCCTCTATTTTAACCCGTCCCCAGACACCGCGATTCACCGAATTTCTATCGCTGGTCGAGGCGGCTCATTAGAAAACCGTCTATTTAGCCCCCCCGTAGCTGGCATGGGGACTAGGACGTGCGGTCAATTGAAGGATTTTGAGCCGAAAATGGCGGTTTTCGAGAACCGCATCGCAGAATACAGAGACGTATTTGAGAAGCGGAAGCGCAGAAAACCGTTATTTGCAGGCCAAAAGACGATAATTGACCGCACGCCCTAAACAGTTAGAGGGAATCCCTGACAAACTTCACCAGATCCGCCTCCGCCATGGGGCGCGCGAAATAATAACCCTGCGCCATGTCGCAGCCCAGCTCGCGAAGCGTATCACCCTCCACGGCCTCTTCCACCCCTTCGGCGATGATCTTCATGCCCATGTTCTTCCCCAGCGCGATGATCGAGCGGATCAGGGCCATGCTGTTGGCATTCTTGCGCATGTCCCGCACGAAACTCTGGTCGATCTTCAGCGTGTCGATCGGGAAATAATGCAAATAGCTGAGAGACGAATAACCCGTCCCGAAATCGTCGATGGCAATGCTCATGCCTGCCTTGCGGCACATCATGAGAGTTTCCCGGGCATTGTCCGGCTGATCCATGAGCAACCGCTCGGTAATCTCCAGATGCACCTGGTCGGGGCGCACATCGCTTTCGCTGATCGTGTTGTAGACGCTGTTTACAAAATCGTCCGAGGCAAAATCAGAGCTTGAGAAATTCACGCTCATGAACAAATGCCGGTCATAGCCGGTGCGCGCCTCCGTGCGCTTCAGCGCCGCGCAGGCTTCCCGCAGAGCCCACTGGCTGGCCTGCACGATCAGGCCGCTTTTTTCCGCAATCGGGATGAAGACGCCCGGCGAAATAGGCCCGCGCTCGGGATGATTCCAGCGCATAAGCGCCTCAAATCCTGCAACGACGCCCGTCTGCAGGTTCATAATCGGCTGGTAATGAAGCAAAAGCTGCTTCCGGTCCAGCGCATCCTTGAATTCGTTGGCGATCTTGATGGATTCAACCGCGTGGGATTGCCCTGCGTAATTCAACTCCACAGCCTCCACGGGTGGCCAGGATCTGTTCTCGCCGCTGATATGCGCCCGGGTGAGGGTGTCGCGGTAGCGGGTCAGGATCACCTGCGCCGTCATCCGTAAAATAGGATCTGTCTCTTCCAGCCTGCGGGAAAAATCCTCCGCCGTGATCTCCAGCAGGGAACAATCCTCAATAGCTCGAACGGTGGCCGTCCGGGGCGCGCGGTCCACGATGGCCATTTCCCCGATCATCGTGCCCACGCCGCGCGTTCCCACAGATTGCTCCACGCCGTCGGGACGCTGAATCAGGATCTCCACCCGGCCTTTTTCTATAACATACGCGGCATGGCCTTCTTCGCCCTGCCTCATGATGATTTCGCCGGCCTTGAACGACTTTTTTTCCTCTGAATTTGTCATTATTCCTCGAATTTTCTCGAATTTTATAGCCCTGTCCCCCGTATCATAAACAACCTACGGTTATGATCTGGTTAATGATGCGGGTGTTCGTCCCCCAAATCAATCCGCATTCTTAACAGAGAGTGCTTGACAAACACGCCCGTAGATGGTTATTTTCCGCCCTAATCTACAAACAGGACAATGCCATGAAAGTCGTAAGCTCGCTGAAAACCCTTAAAACCCGTGACCGCAATTGCCGCGTCATCCGCCGCAAGGGCCGCCTGTACGTGATCAACAAGAAAAACCCCCGCTATAAGGCGCGCCAGGGTTAAACCCTCCCTGTTACCACGGGAGCGAAAAAAACCGGCCTTGAGCCGGTTTTTCTATTTATCCAGATTAGGATTTTAAGGCTTAATGCTTATCCAGAGCCGGGGGCAGCCCTTTTTCTTTCAATTTCAGGACATCTTTATAAAGAGGGTGCTCCGTGCCCAGCCAATAATTTTCCTTATTATACACACTGAGCGCAAGTTTCGGCATGATATCCGCCGCGTGAATTTGACCTGAATGGCTCTCATTCCAGTCATCCGGTTTGGGTTCATAAGTCAGGCAGGACGGATACGCGGGGTCTGATACTATCACCCCGTGAACAATTCTGTTTTTATATAAAAACCGCGCGCTGTCGAAATTTTTAGGTTCGTAGAATTTGGTGAAGAGAAGGTCTTCGTTCAAGTTGAATGTTGTGTTACCCAAATCGCACTCGCTGAAATCTGCCCGATTAAGAGATCCCGCTTTTGAGAAATCCTCTCCCGACAAGTCGATGTTTGTAAATTGTGCTTCTTGTAAATTCGCGCCTTCCAGCCTTACGCCACTGAACTTGGTCCTTTTTCCGGAGAAAACGGATTTCAGCAGGTTGGCGTTTTTAAAATCTGCCTCAAAAAGGTCCATGTCAGAGAAATACGTATAAACCATTGAGGAATTTGAGAAATTGGCGCGCGACGCATCTCCATATCCAAAGAAAGATCCCTCGTTGTATTTGGATGCGCCCGAGAAATTCGCTCCTGAAAAATTTGTAGACCCAAGATTGGGTCTATAGAACACGGACCGGCTAAAATTCGAACCGCTCAGATCCAGATCCGCCAGATATAGGCCATCCGTACGAAGACGCCCCAGATTTTGAGTATCGATCCCCGAAATATCCATTTTGGTTAGGTATCTCGATGGATCGGTGTTGTTCTCCGTCCCGTAAAAATCCATCTCCATTTGGTACAGGCGCGAGCGTCTGATCAGCTCCTTATGGTCTTTGTTGAGAAGCCCTTGTCCCGGGGGTTCCTGGGTCTGCGCAAACAAAGCACGAGGGATAGCCGTGCTTATGCCAGCAGCCTTTAAAAAATCTCTTCTGCGCATGGGCCATCCTCTAATTGTTCGAATACGTCTATTCTACGACAGAGGCAGACCTGTACCTTAATAAATTACGGCTGGCAAGTATTTTATATAAGATCGCTTCTGGGCTGACAGAGGAAACGCCTGAGCCCTTCCGAAAAAGGCTTGCGGAGCATTTTCGCCAACAATTCCTCTACTGATTCATTCCCGTGAAGAAATCGTCGTTGTTCTTCGAGGTCTTCATCTTGTCGAGCAGGAACTCCACCGCGTCCACGGTGCCCATCGGATTGAGAATCCGGCGCAGGACCCACATTTTCTGCAGGACGTCCTTGCTGACCAGCAGCTCTTCCTTCCGCGTGCCGGATTTCTGGATATCGATGGCCGGGAAGACGCGCTTGTCCGCGATCTTGCGGTCCAGAACGATTTCCGAATTCCCGGTGCCCTTGAATTCCTCGAAGATCACCTCGTCCATCCGCGAGCCCGTGTCGATCAGCGCCGTGGCGATGATCGTGAGCGAGCCGCCCTGTTCGATGTTCCGGGCCGCGCCGAAGAAACGCTTGGGCCGCTGGAGAGCGTTGGCGTCCACACCGCCCGTCAGAACCTTCCCGGAGGAGGGAACGACCGTGTTGTAGGCGCGCGCAAGACGCGTGATGGAATCCAGCAGGATAATGACGTCGCGCTTTTGTTCGACCAGACGCTTGGCTTTTTCCATGACCATCTCGGCCACCTGTACGTGCCGGGAGGCCGGCTCGTCGAAGGTGGAGGAAATCACTTCGCCCCTGACGGAGCGCGCCATGTCTGTCACCTCCTCGGGCCGCTCGTCGATGAGCAGAACGATCAGATACGCTTCCGGATGGTTGGCGGCGATCGAATGGGCGATCTGCTGCAGCATCACGGTCTTTCCGGTGCGCGGCGGCGCGACGATGAGCGCGCGCTGGCCGAAACCGAGCGGCGAGGTCAGCTCGATGACCCGCTGGAGATACATTTTCTTTGTGGGATCTTCGATCTCCAGCTTGATTTTCCGGTCCGGGTAAAGCGGCGTCAAATTGTCGAAATTGATCCTGTGGCGGATCTTCTCAGGCACTTCGCTGCTGATGGTGTTGACCTTCAAAAGCGCGAAATAGCGCTCGGAATCCTTCGGTGCGCGAATACCGCCTTCCACGATGTCCCCCGTGCGCAGCCCGAAACGCCGCACCTGCGAGGGTGAGATATAAATATCGTCGGGACCGGGCAGGTAATTCTCCTCGGGCGAGCGCAAAAATCCAAACCCGTCCTGAAGCACTTCCAGCACGCCCACGCCGGAGATGGGCACGTCCTGTTCGGCCAGCTGCTTGAGAATGGCGAACATCATCTCCTGCTTGCGCATCGTGCTGCAGTTCTCTATGCCCAGCTCCTCCGCAAAAGCGAGAAGTTCCGCGGGCGAGCGCATTTTGAGTTCCTGTAAATTCATGGGGTGTCCATTCGGGGAGAGGGAGTTGAGATACGGTTTTCTAACGGTCCAAAGGGGTTAAAAAATAAAAGGGGTCAAGGCTTTGTGCCGTAAAAACCGCCGCGCTGCTAAGACCGGAAAATAAACTTTCCAAATCACGCTGTCTTGCCAGCGGTGTAAATCATTTCGATTTTACGGATTTATAACAAAGACGAGTCCATTCTTAAGCCAAGCATTTCCCCGAGTCAAGCGCTTTTCAAGGACGGGCCTAAAAAGGCTCCGCCACGGCCAGAATAACAATCACCGCCATCAAAAAAGCCGGTATCTCATTGAGAATTCTATAGAATTTTTGTGTACGTGTGTTGGCGTCCCGCGCGAATTTCTTTACGTACATGCCCAACCCGTGATGAAGCCCCGTCATGATCAGCACCGCCGCGAGCTTTCCGTGCATCCACGGCGCCTGAAGAAGGGCGGGATTGGCCCACAGCATCAGCCCCCCGAACACCCAGGCGCCCGCCATGGCCCGATTCATGATGATCTTCAGGAGCCTGCGCCCCATGATCTTGAAGGTCTCCGAGCTTTCCGAGCCCTTCGCCGCTCCGGCGTGATAGACGAACAGGCGGGGCAAATACAGCATCCCGGCCATCCACGACATCACCGCGATGATGTGCAGAGCCCGGAGCCAGTCGTAGTGGAGGAGGAGGAATTCAGGCATATGATCGCTGCCCGTCAATCGAGCCCCGGAATCCGGTCCGAGGGGACATTTTCGCTGCGAGAAAGATTGAGAATCGCATGATCCCAGACTTCGTTCCGTTCGTCGTATGAGTGCATCGTTTTAAGGCCGATCATTCTGGCTTTAACACAGATTTGTTTAAAAGCCTCCCGAAAATCTTGCGGCGGCAATCTTTCGAATTTGGCGCGCATGGCTCCCTTCAACGTATTGGCATGCGAATCCGACGGAACAAGAGGGGAGCCCTTCTCCTGCATATTCCGCGTAAAGCCGGCATAGAAGGCCTCTGCGGGGCTCTGGGGTTCCGGGTTGACTGCCTTTTCAAGAAAATCAACGCCCCGCTGGAACATTTTATCGCCTCTGCTCATGAATTTACTCCTCTTCCATGGGATATTTTAACGCCTTATCTATTGAAAAATACCTTTTCTGTCAATTTGATATATAGAAAAATATGCATCCACCACGCCGGAGAAAAAGGAGCCGGTGTACTATTATTTCATCAATAGACGTTGCAATTTGTGATGCCCCGGTTCCATGGGCCGTCGGGCGAGTATGACGTCCAGAAACCGAGTTTTCTGGATTCGTGATAAACCTTGTCCACGGCTTTTTTAAAGTCCTCGGGCAGAGTGCTTTGATCCTCGCCCCGCATTGCATTTCCTAACATGGATGCATCAGCGCTAGTGCGTATGCTTCCATCTGACTTTTGTTCAAAATCCGCCCAAAACGCGCTTTTTCCATCTTCCGAAGGAGCCGGAACATTTCTTAAAAAATCCAGTCCCCGCTGGGACATCTCCTCTATGCTGCTCATAGGCATCTCTTTCTTTTAGGGAATACGAATGATCCTTTTTATTGAAGGAAAAATCTTCTGTCAAATTTTATTCTTGCGATCCTATCAAAAAATTAAACCTGCCAGCCGGGAAAAAAAGGATAGGGCGTACCGGTTCTTAGATTTTCATCCGGCGGCATATTTTCATGCTTGTCCCCATCGAGATAAATCCAGTGCATGAACGTCCCCTCGTGCGCATTGTAACTGTGGCTTGTGGATATGCCCCCTTGCCGCGCCTTCAGGCACATCTGCCGGAAAGCCTCCTTGACGTCCGGCGCGGTCGGTACGCCGACCTCCGCCTGAAGGGATTCTTGAATTTCTTCAAACCAATGCTTCCAGGCCATATCTTTTTGAAGATATTCGCAGGCGACTTTCGTGCCGGGACGCTTTGTGCTCAAAGCCGCATCCACAAAAGGCTCCTTCAGATCCCAGTAGGACGATTTTCCGGCCCCCCGGGCCATCGCGCTTTCCAACTCCAGGGTTTTTCTCGTCCCGCCGAAATTTAATCTTTCCTCGCCTTCACCTTGGTAAATATTGATCTCTTCTTTATATCTTTTCTTCTTTAAGTTCAGAAGATAAGCAAGCCCGCTCTGGGCCATTTCCTCTATGTTTTTACTCATCAGCGCATCCTCGGATTAGAAAATCACGACCCCATGCCTATTACACTTCTGTGTTTTCGTCAAATCTTAAAAATCCATCCGGCCATCTTCCTGGCAGCACCGCTTGAACTGTCCCGGACAGAGGCGTTTCGTTTTTTCGGCAGAAATACCGCCCTGTTCCAGATGATCCCGCACCATCCCGGCCAGCCCCTCGATAAAATCCGGATGCGTCCCCGCAGTCTGCGCACGGTAATAGCCCGGAATGCCGATCTCCTGCGCCAAATGTTTATATTCGATGTCCAGCTCCACCAGCGTTTCCACATGCTCCTGCGTGAAGGCATGGGGATAGATCACCACGGCCTTCCCCTCCGTCGCCGCGCGCCGGATTTCATCTTCCGTAGAAGGCCCGATCCATTTCATCGGCCCGACGCGGCTCTGGTAACAAACAATCCAGTCCAGATCCTCAATACCGAGCTTTTGTATGATAGCCGCCGCCGTGTATTCGCATTGCCACTGATACGGATCGCCGTCGGTGATGACGCTTTCCGGCAGACCGTGCGCGGAGAGCAAAAGCCGGGGCGCCGCATGTCCGTCTTTCACCGCCCGGTCATACTGCGCCCGAATATTCTCCGCCGAGGCGCGGATAAAACCCTCATTGTCCGGATAGCAGCAAATCATACTGGTCGGTTTTTTAAATCCCGACTTCCGGATTTCTCTGGCCCATACGCCCAAAGATGATTTTGTCGTCGTGGTTGAAAATTGAGGGTAGAGCGGCAGGAGGATAATTTTATCGGCCTCCCAATCCCCTACGGCGCGGAGGGTTTCCTTCGCCATGGGATGCCAATAGCGCATGGAGACGAAAACCTTGAATGTTTGTCCCGAAAGATTGAGCCTGTCTTCCAGCGCGCTCGCCTGTGCCTGTGTGTTCTCCAGCAGAGGCGATTTCCCGCCCAGCTCTCCATAGCTCACGCCGGCTTCCTTGCGGCTGCGCCGTCGGCTGATAAGCCACGCCAGAAGAAAACGAAAAATCAGGGGCAGACGGATGATGTTTTTATCCATGAAGAAATTCATCAGGAACGGACGAATAGCCTCCCTCGAATCCGGGCCGCCCAGATTGAACAGCACCACGGCGATTTTTTCACTCATGCCGGAAACTCCCGGATGATCTCCGCCAGACGCTCCACATGCGCCGGGGGCGTGTCCTTGTGAATGCCGTGGCCGAGATTGAAAATATGTGCCCCGCCCGAAAAATCCCGCAGAATCTTCCGCGCTGCTTTTTCCAGTCCTTCCCCACCGGCCAGAAGCCGCATGGGATCAAGATTGCCCTGCACCGGACATTTCGTCTGCAGATGCGCCGCCGCCCATTTCGTGCAGACCAGCCCGTCCAGACCCACGGCGTCCACACCCGTCTGCGCCACGTAAGCCGGATAATGCATCGCGGCTCCGCGCGGAAAACCGATGATGGGAATGTCCGGGTGCGCCGCTTTCACGCGCTCCACGATTTTTCGCGTGGGCTCGATCACCTGATGCTGGAACCCGTGCGGGTCCAAGGCTCCGGCCCATGTGTCGAAAATCTGAAGAATTTCCGCGCCGGCCCGAACCTGCGCGATAAGATACATCGCGGTCGATTCCACCAGAATATCCATCAGCCGCGCAAAATTTTCCGGCTGCGCGTAGGCCATGGTTTTGACCTTCGCAAAATCCTTGCTTCCCCCGCCTTCGACCATGTAGGTCACCACCGTCCAGGGCGCGCCCGCAAATCCGATCAGGGCCGTACGATCGTAACCTTCCGCCGCGAGGCAATCCCGCGTACGGGAGAGCGCTTCGAACACCGGAGAGAGCTTTTCCTCCAGATCCCGCATTTCGAGTTTTCCAGGATTTAACTCCCCAAGCCTTGGCCCTTCGCCTTCCAGAAATTCAAGATTTTGTCCCAGCGCCCAGGGGATGACGAGAATATCGGAAAAAATAATCGCGCCGTCCATGCGGAACCTTCTCACCGGCTGCATCGTTATTTCAGCAGCGGAAGACGGATCGAACGCCATATCTAAAAATCCGTTTTTGGAGGCGCGCACTGCACGGTATTCCGGCAGATAGCGACCCGCCTGGCGCATCAGCCAGAAGGGAATAGACTCCGTCTTCCGTCCCCTCAGGGTTTGAAGAATTGGTTTTTCATGTACGCTTCCAGCCATGCTCAGATAGTACTTCTTTATTCTTATTTAAGAAGGTTTATTTAGATAGTAGGGCCTGTGAGTCACGGGTATATGTTTTATCCCTGATTCAGCACACAGAAGAAATCATCTCTCCTTCCTGAAAGCCTCGCGATTCGCTTTCTTTGATCCCTTTTATACAAAGATCCGTTTTTTACTTTTCTACAGGTGGGCGAATCGCTCTCGTTTTCTTTTTAAATGCGGATAATGTTATCCCGGATTTATTCTCCGATTCTCACCTCGATTCTTCCACAGGGTTATCAGAACGTGATAGGCTCCGGAACCGGGCGCTCGACCGGGCGGATAATGTTTGTCTTAGTATGGATTTTCATGTTCAGAGATGCTTATCAAAGGTTGGATCTGTCTCAGATTGCCGCCGTTCTGGAAGATGTGAATTCTGCTCTCTCCGGATTTTCATTCGATCCCGTGGAAACGGAGATCCTCAGCGTCGACATCCCTTTTTATCCCGGATTTTCATTTTTTGAAGTCTCTTCCACCGCGCCAGGATCCACCCTGTCTTGTTATGCCGTTCGCAAGCCTGGAAAAGCCATTGTTTTGGATTTCACGAATGTTCCTGTGTATGCGCTGAACAAAACGGCCCCTCTCCGGCTTGAGGAAGAAAATGTCGGCGAGTATGTCCGGTTTTTCTTCACCTATGTGCGGGGACGCCATGGCCGGTTTCTCATTTCCGAGAATGTGGATGACATTGCCTGGAAAGAGGAACCCCCGCCGGCGGCCCGCATGGCGATCGGGAAAATTTTAAAACCGATCATGCTCAAGACCATGGATTCTGCGGGAACGTTTCATCTGGTCGCCCATATGATGTTCAAGGACTCTTTGTTTCGAAGCGACGTGAACGTGACAAAAGAAGGATTCGTCACGCTGGAGAACGAAGAGCTTCTGGTGGAAGATATTCCTGTCTTTGATGATATCCTGGGTCAGTAACGCCCGGCCCTTAGAAATTCAAAGTGCCCGCGCTCCGATATCCCGGCGGTAAAAACCCTCCGGCCATTCGATCATGTCTGCCGTCGCATAGGCCCCCTTGCGCGCATCCTCGACGGTTTTTCCACGGGCCGTTATACCCAGAACACGCCCACCCGTGCTCATGATCTCTCCCTTTTCATTCCGCGCCGTTCCGGCATGAAATATGATCGCGTCCCTGGCCTTTGCGGCTTCGTCCAGATTTTGAATGGGCGTGTTTTTCACATACGTTCCGGGATAACCATTGGCGGCCATCACGACACACAAGGCGATGTCCGGCGCCCAGCGGACCTGATCTTTAATTTCGGCAAGATGTCCGCGCGCACCCGCGTTCAGGATCTCCACCAGATCGCTTTGCAGGCGCATCATGAGGGTCTGACATTCCGGATCCCCGAAGCGCGCGTTGAATTCAATCAAAAGCGGCTCGCCTTTCACCACCATGATTCCGGCGAACAAAACGCCTGTGAACGGCGCTCCTTCGCGGGCCATCGCTTCGACGGTCGGGGTGATGATCCGGGCCAGGATTTTATCCTCCAGCTCCGCATTCATCATATGGGCTGGCGAATAAGCCCCCATGCCGCCGGTGTTGGGCCCTTTGTCGCCGTCGAAAGCCCGCTTATGGTCTTGAGCGGATCCGAAGGGCAGAACCGTTTTTCCATCCGCCAGCGCGAAATAGCTCAGCTCTTCTCCGTCCAGGAATTGCTCGATGATGATCTCCGTGCCGGATTTCCCGAAGCTTTGACCGGAAAGCATCCCCTGCGCGGCTTCCCGGGCTTCTTTATGGGTCATGCAGATCAAAACGCCTTTCCCGGCGGCCAGCCCGTCCGTCTTGACCACAATGGGCGGAGTCCGGGTTTCGATGAAGGCGGCGGCTTTTTCAAAATCGGTAAACCGGCCATAGGCGGCCGTCGGGATGCCGTATTTCGCGCAGAGATCCTTCATGAAGGCTTTGGAGCCTTCCAGCTGCGCGGCCATGGTGCTGGGACCGAAAACCGGAATACCCGCGGCGGCTATGCTGCTGGCCAGTCCGGCCACAAGAGGGCCTTCCGGTCCCACAACCACCAGGTCTATTTTATTTGCCACCGCAAAGGCAGTCAGCCCCTCGACATCTTCCGCGTCGATTTTCACGCAGGTGGCGACCGATTCAATCCCCGGATTGCCGGGGGCGCAATAAAGCGTTTCACAAGACGGCGATTGCGCCAGCTTCCATGCCAGCGCATGTTCCCGTCCGCCCGAGCCCACAAGAAGGATTTTCATGGGCCCAGTCCTACAGCAACGCCGCGCCCCCGCGCAATATATTTTCAGCCTCCGGCGTGTAGGCGCCATCACCGCCGTGCAAAACAAGGCCCTGATGAAGCAGGGCGGGGGATTTCCGGTGTTTGATCGCGCGGATAATAACCCGTTTGGCGGGAACGCCCGTGCGCGGCCAGAGCGGAATAATCTCCACCGCACCGAACCGCTGGCCCAGCCCCCGCACGATTTTATCGGTCTGATCCGCCCGGTGAATGAGGGTAAGGCTTCCCCCGGATTTCAGCGCGTAATAACCCGCATCGAGCCAGTCCTTGATCGAGGCCCCTTTGTCTTGATGGCCATGGGCCACGGCTTTGGCCTCATGAGGAGAAATCATGTGCGCACCCGCGTCCATATAGGGAGGATTGCAAATCACATGATCGAAGGAAAGATCCGCCCACTCAGGGCTTTGCCGGCGGTCTTCCGGCTTCTCTCTGGCCCGTGCTTTCTTCAGGGCCACGTAATTTATGAGGTCCTCAACATGGAAGGAGGATCTGTTTTCCATACTATTCAAGGCCGCGTTTTGCCTCGCCAGTTCTATGTGATCTTCCTGGATATCGAACCCATGCAGTTGGGCATTGTCCGCCCGTTTGAGAAGGCATAATCCGGCTCCGCCGACGCCGCATCCCAGATCCAGCACGGTCTGATTTGTCTGCACAGGGCAAGCGGCAGCCAGCATCACGGAATCAAGCGAGGTGCGGAATCCGTTGGGCGGCTGAAGCAGCCGGACTCTCCGGCCAAGCACATGGATTTCATCGGCCCGCTCGGCAGTCATGGGCTTCCGGAAGACAAACGGTCCCGGATATCCTGAACCATGTGGCCTGAATTATCCTCTATCCGGTAAACCGCCAGAAGATCATCTTGCGGTCCGATGAAATAGATAAACGAGGAATGATCCATCGTGTAATCCGTCAGGGCGGGGTCCTGAACCTTCTGCGCGTATATTTTATAGGCCATCAGAACATCTTTAATCTGTTGCGGCGTACCCGTCAGGCCGGTCAGGCGTGGATGGAAAAGCGTGACGTATTTGCTCAGGATCTCGGGGGTATCGCGCTCCGGATCCACCGTGATGAAGAGCGGCTGTATGTTCTCTCCCGCCGGTCCCAGCGCATTGAGGGCTTGCCCGATTTTCTGCAATTCGGTCGGGCAGATCGCCGGGCATGAGGTAAAACCGAAATAAATAAGCCGGTATGCGCCCTCATAATCCTGCTGCGTGACCTCTTTGCCTGTGTGATCGACCAAGGTGAAGGGTCCGCCGATTCTTGCCCCGGCGACGGTGGAGGAAATTCCGTTGGCGGACTTCAGGACGCGCGCCGGGTTTTGTCCATGCTCCCACAATCCCCATCCCGCGCCGATGATAAAAGCCAGACCGGATAGGGCTGCGATTCGGATAAGGCGTTTTTTCAGGGCAGGGGACATGAGAATTCAACCTTTATTTTCAAATGGAAGAAGCGCGCAAAATCTTCAGGAACTCTTCCAGCTGATCGGGGGTTTTAAATTCCACCACCAGCTTTCCAGATGTTCCGTTGCGGCTGTCGATGGACACGCGCAGGCCGAGAAGATCCGAGAGGTCCTTTTCCAGGGCGGCGGTGTTCACATCCTTGCCGGACGATTTTTGCGCGGGCCGCTTGGGAACGGAATCGCCGCTCTCCAGGGCCAGCTTCTCGGTCTCGCGCACGTTCAGGCCGCGCTCGACCACCTGGCGCGCCAGATTTTCCGCGTTCTTGCTGGTGATGAGCGCGCGGGCATGTCCGATGCTCAGGGCGCCGGATTCAACATAGGCCAGCACGACATCGGGCAGGTTCAGCAGCCGCACCATGTTCGCGATGTGACTGCGGCTTTTGCCCAGCGCCTCTGCGAGTTGCTCTTGCGTATGGCCGTATTCCTCCAGAAGCTTTTTATAGCTCATGGCCTCATCGACGGGATTAAGATCCGCGCGCTGAAGATTTTCAATCAGGGCGATTTCCAGCGCCTGCAGGTCGGACAGTTCCATCACGATGACGGGAACCTCGTGCAGCTGCGCGCGCTGGGCCGCACGCCAGCGCCGTTCCCCCGCGATAATTTCGTAGGTATCCGGAGCGCCTCCGGTCGCGCGCACGACGATGGGCTGTAAAATTCCATGGGTTCTGATGGAAGAGGCAAGCTCCTCAAGCGGCTCATGGTCGAAAATTTTACGGGGCTGCAGGCGGCCCGGCGCGAGCTGGTCTATCCCCAAAGTCAGGCGGTTGCCTGAGGACGGAGCCGTTTCGCCTCCGCCTCCGGCGAATGTTTCCTCATCCTCGAACAGCGCGTTCAGCCCGCGTCCCAGACCTCTGTTTTTTGTGCTCATGGGAGAATCTCCTTGGTTTTCGAGTGCCCTTCGGGTCCTCACGTAAATATTTTGCTTCGTGTTCTTCGTGTCTTCGTGGCGAAACATCTTTAAAGTTAAGCCGCCTGCCGCGATGCGGGGCTGTATCCTTTTTCGCCGCGCAGGATTTCCTTGGCAAGCTGGATATAAGCCTGTGCCCCGGCGCATTTCATGTCATACACGATGGCAGGCAGGCCAAAGGACGGCGCTTCCGAAAGCCGGACATTGCGCGGAATGACGGTTTTATAGACCTTGTCTCCAAAGTGGCCGCGCACATCGTCCTCGACCATGGTGGAAAGCCTGTTGCGCCGGTCAACCATCGTCAGGACGATTCCCTGCATCTCCAGATCCGGATTGAAATGTTTTTGCACGCGCTGAATGGTTTTCACCAGGTGGCTGAGGCCTTCCAGGGCGTAGAATTCGCACTGAAGGGGCACGATCACCGATTGGGCCGCCACAAACGCGTTCAGGGTTAAAAGATTGAGGGATGGCGGGCAATCAATGATCACATAGTCATAGGGCAGGGCGCCGGACAGGGCGGCTTTAAGCCGTTGCTCCCGATTCTCGGCATTCACAAGCTCAATCTCCGCGCCGGAGAGATGGATGGAGGAGGGCAGCACGGAAAGGCGCGGCACCTTGGCCGCCACGGCCACTTCCAGAACGGGAACCCCGTCGAAAAGAACGTCATAGGCGCTGTCGCGTAGCAGCGCGCGCCGTACCCCCAGGCCCGTGGAGGCATTGCCCTGGGGGTCCAGATCGACCAGCAAAACCGTTTTGCCGATGGCGCACAGGGCCGTGGCCAGGTTGATGGCTGTCGTGGTCTTGCCCACCCCGCCCTTTTGGTTTGCGATAGCGATGATGCGTTGGGTTCCGTTGCGCGGGGACTTTGAGATCATGCGAGGCCTGCTGTGATTGAAACCTCATCATGACGCGCTTTGAGAAGCAGGTCAAGAAAGTCGGGCGGCTTTATCCCCGCAGATTGCGGACAACCACAACATACCCGTCGCCATGGGCGCTTTCGACAAGACGATGGTCAAAATGCCACGATTTCCGGGCCATGGCGATTTCTTCCGCGGCCGTGCGCCCCTTGAGGAAAATCATCGCCATATCGGGTTTTTTCTCTGCCCAGGGCGCGCAATATCCGAGAAGAGTCTCCAGCGGCGCCAGCGCGCGCGCCGTGGCAATGTCTGGGGAAATGTCTGCCCCCATGGCTTCAATGCGCTGCGTATGAACAAGAGTACACGCTCTGGTTTCACGTGAAACGGTTTTGAGGAACTGCCCCTTGCGTTCGTCGGACTCAATTAAATGCACTTCCAGGTCTGGCCTCAGCAGGGCTAGGACAAGCCCCGGAAATCCGGCACCGCTGCCCAGATCGGCCAGAACGGCCTTGGTGGGGGCGGGGGGTAGAAAATCAAGGATTTGCGCCGAATCGGCAAAATGCCGGCCCCATGCATCTTCCAGTGTTCCCGGCGACACCAGATTGACAGCTTTCTGCCATTTCAGCAGCAAATCGTGATAGATGCGAAGCTTCTCCATGGTTTCATGTGAAACACGCGTAAGTTGTTGGAACTCTTCAGGCCGCATGGGCGCGGTCTTTTCGCTTTACATGTTTCAGAAGGGCGATCAGCGCCGCCGGGGTTATCCCGGGAATGCGCGAGGCCGCGCCCAGCGTCGCGGGCCGGGCGGCTTCCAGCTTTTGTCGCACCTCGTTGGACAGGCTGCCCACCGCCGCATAATCCAGGCTTTCCGGCAAAGCGAGGGCTTCGTCTTTGCGGAAGGCGACAATATCCGCCTCGTGCCGTCCCATATAACCCGCATACAGGGCATCGAAGCTCACCTGCTCCCGGATGGCGGGCTCGATGGCGTCCAGCGCGGGCCAAATCACCCCCAGCTGCTCCCAGCCGATATGGGGATAGGCCAGCAATTCCGCTGCGGAGCGCCGTTGGCCGTCCTTGTTCACTGGAATACCGTGCTTTTC
>JAIOYC010000041.1 GCA_021741325.1 Alphaproteobacteria bacterium | reverse complement strand
GACGCTGCCACTGCCGTCGGCCCCGAAATTGACGACCAAGGTGTTGTTGATCACAATCGGACCGAGATTCGTCTCGTCCACGCTTGCCACCCCAGGACCGGCCACCGCAGGCGCATCATCCAAGACATTGATGGTGATGATGCCGTGAGCACTGTCCCCGTCGAAATCGGTGATCTGTGCGCCGAATTGCAAGGTGATAACGTCGTTGGGATCGCCGCCATCGGCATGATCGAGAGGGCCGAATTGCGTATAAGTATATTGTCCCGTGGACGGGTCGATGGTGATGGTGAAGACGACCACTCCGCCGGCAGTTCCGGTATATCCGGTTGAGGTGGAGGCAACGACGACTGGGACGCCGTGCGAGGTGAGGGCGTTGTTGGCCAGGGAGCCCGTGGCGTTGAAAATTCCGTCCATGGAAATGGAGGCAGGTGTATCCTCGCCAGCATCTACGACAAAAGTCCCATTGACGATAAGATTTCCACCGTTCAGGTTTGTCTCGTCCACGGTTTGCGTGGGCTGGGAGGCAACCAGCGGGGCATCGTCGGCGACCTGGATAGTTACAGTCGTGGTGACGGTGTCACCGTCAGCATCCTGCGCCTTGATTCCAAACGAAAGCTGGATGACGTCATCAGGATCGGTCCCATCAGCATGATCGAAAGGCTCGTACTGGGTGTAAATATACTCTCCCGTCGCCTGATCGATTGTAAGCGTGAAAATGACAACGCCACCTGCTGTTCCGGTATATCCGCCATTGGTCCAGGTCATCACAACCGGCACACCCCCGGAGCTCAGAATGTTGTTTGCCAGCGAGCCTGAAGTCACAAAATCCCCGTTTGCGCAAATTATGCCGGGCCCGTCCGAGCCAAAATCGACCACGACCTGGCCGGTGGCGCTGATGTTGTTGCCATTAATGTTTGTTTCATCCAGGAAATTGCCGAAAGGACCGCCAGTGAGAGGGAGCGGATCGGGCGCACCCACACCTTGCGCCTCAAGAATCTGAACCTCATCAAATAGAGGATTAACTCCGTACTGCAAAGCTGTCGGGTTGATGGGCCCCACGTCCTGAAGGGCAATGACGCCTTGGGGGTCGAAGCTGCTTTGGAAACCGAAACCGCCACGGGCTCCGGACCCGCCACCGCTATCGCCAGCTGCAGGCTCAACCTTGGCCAAAGTTTCAGCAACAGTATCGCCCGCCGCGGGCTCAACCTTAGCGACTTGCTGACCGTCAGTATCAGTATCGGATTCATTTTTGGATTCATGAATATTGGAAACCGGCTTCTTGAGGGCCACCTCATCCGGAACGTCGTCCGCAAACGAATCATCAATAGTCTGAACTAGGCCGGCCAGTTCTGTGTCCGTGACCTCATCATTAAAGGAGAGAATCGCGGGTGCGTCGCCCTGGGTGGCCTGACCAAAATTCTTGAGTACAATAAAATTATCATCGGAAAAGGTAATAATAAGGTCGCCGTCCTTTTGGACAAAGGACTGAGCCTCGCTCTGTCCGAAAGCTAGGAAGTATTTGCTTCCAGCTTCCAGCGTGACTTCATATGATTCACCGGGAGCAGGCTTCGTGAGGATAATAGGGGAGAGAAGGCCGTCGGACTTCTCCGCGCCAGCGATCACGCAAACATCTTCGGGAGCAACCTCTTGGGCGGCTCCAGGCTGAGCAGCTTGGTCTGATTGAGAATTTGCGTTCGCAGGCGTATTTGCTGCGGTATTTGAAGTTTTATTCCCCATTACTACTCTCTCCTTACACTCTAAAAATTCCGGAACAGGCATCATGTATATGAAAACACATGAGGCTGCAACGATTTTTATCCGATGAACTTACAATATACTCAGTTTTTTAAGTATTTGTCAATAGTTATGTTAAAATTTATCTAAATTTGTTTTCATTCGTCAGGCTATTGAATCCACGCACATTTATCCAGAACTTAGAAACTCTTACAGCAAAGGGGATGGGAAATAAAAGAGTTCCCCAAATCAGGTGCTTTTACCTGTAGATAAGTCAGTCTACGCCTACAATCGTAAATATTTGGTTATTTATCCCGCTTTCTATAGAGAGGCAAGGTTTTGATTGCGGGTGACGTTTCCCTAGGGCAGGCTTGGTTTTATGGATCTGGATTGGGATTTATGCGTGATTGGCGGCGGTATAAACGGGGCGGGAATCGCCCGTGATGCCGTGGGGCGCGGTTTGTCTGTGATTTTGATCGAATCAGGTGATCTGGCCTGCGCGACATCCTCTGCCAGCACCAAGCTGATTCACGGTGGATTGCGGTATCTGGAACATTTTCAATTCCGGCTCGTGGCGGAGGGTTTGCAAGAGAGGGAGCGTCTTTTGGCGTCCGCGCCCCATCTTGTCCGGCCTTTGGATTTTATTTTACCTCATGATCGGCATGTGCGTCCTGTCTGGATGATTCGGGCAGGCCTGTTTCTTTATGACCGGTTGGGGCGCCATCATATCCTTCCGCCCTCAAAAAAAATAGATTTGCAGCGCCATCAAGCGGGAGAGGGACTGAAGCCTTTTTATCGAAAGGGTTTTTCCTACCCGGACTGCCGGGTCGACGATTCACGCCTGGTGGTAACCATTGTGCGCGACGCGGCTGATAAGGGTGCGGCGGTCTATACCCGGACCCGGTGCGAAAGCCTAAAACCGCTTGAAAGCAAGGGGAATCAAGGGTGGAAGATATTTCTAAAGGATATGAATAGGGGGGATGTTCGCTCTATCACCGCCAGGGCGGTAATCAACGCCACTGGACCGTGGGGGCGCCGTTTTCTGGATGAAAACGGCTTGGCAGGTCCCGAAACACCTAATGTTCGGCTTGTGAAGGGCAGTCATATCGTCGTACCGCGCCTATATGATGGAACTCATGCCTGCATCCTTCAGCAGCCGGACGGCAGGGTCGTCTTCGCAATTCCTTATGAGGGGCGCTTTACACTAGTCGGAACCACCGATGTCGAAGAGGAGGGTGATCCGGCTCACATCTCCATTATGCCTTCGGAAACGGCTTATTTGTGCTCCGCAATGGGGCGGGCCTTCCGTAAGCCTGTTTCTCCAGGTGATGTAATTTGGAGCTATAGTGGCGTGCGTGCCCTGCCGGCTTTCAGGGCCGGAAAGGCATCGGAAGCCAGCCGGGAATACCGGCTGCATATGCGGAGAGACTCCGGCGCTCCTCTTTTGAGCGTTTTCGGCGGGAAGTTAACGACCTGGCGCTCTCTGTCCGAGCAAGCCGTTGATAAAGTTATGCCCTTTTTTCCCGGTAGGGCTGGTAGCTGGACGGCGGACGCGCTTCTTCCCGGCGGGGATCTTCCAGGTGGGGATCCCGTGGCTTATGCGCAAACTCAAAGATTGATCTACCCCTTCCTGCCGGAGGATCTGCTTGTGCGCTGGGCGCATGCCTATGGAACAAGAATGGAGCGTATAATCGGCAAAGCCTCCGCGCTTGCGGATCTGGGAAGCCATTACGGCGACCATCTCTATGAAGCCGAGATTCAGTATCTCATGCGAGAGGAATGGGCCTGCACTGTCGAGGATATTCTCTGGCGCCGCTCAAAGTTGGGCTTGCACGTCAGTCCGAAAACCATCGAGGCCCTTAGGCGGAGATGCGCAGCTGCATGAAAAGTAAAAAATCAATAAAATGGTTATAAATATGATTGATTCTCCTCTTTTTTCCCGGCATTCTCCAAAAGATTATGGAGCCGCGCGGGGGGCAGTCGGAGTGGGTTATATCGGCGGAAAAAGAGAAATAGAATTTGGAACTTTGCGGCGTGTACCTGGCGCGTGGCCATCTTATTATATTGAACAAGAAAATCGGAAAATCCAAGTGCCCGATAATTTACGTGAAGAAGCCCTGTTTATGCTGGCAGGGCGGCGCTCGTCTCTTTCTGTTCAGCTTTCAAGAGTTCAGACCTGTTCCATTCAAAAAAATCATCCTTTCCGTTTCACGACCCTCGCAGAAATTTCCCCTCGTAAGTAATGTCCCGCGCCGTCATCCCTACACAGACAATGCCGAATATGATATAAATCAAAGTTTGGCATGGCCTTTACCCGTGGACTTTCATGACTCTCCAGGACGCGCTCGTCGAGCAGATCAAGACCTATAATCCTGCCGTCAATTCCGCGCTGGTTTTTCAGGCGGTGGAATACGCCAAGGTCATGCATGAAGGGCAGACGCGCTCCTCCGGCGAACCCTATTACACCCATCCGGTCGAGGTCGCAGGCATTCTGGCCGACATGAAGATGGATGTCGGCACAATCGTCACGGCCATCCTGCACGATACGCTGGAAGATACATCCGCCACCTACGACGATCTGAAAGGAAAATTCGGGCAGGAAGTCGCGGATCTTGTGAATGGCGTGAGCAAGCTGACGCGGATTGAAAGCCAGACCGTGGAGGGCAAGCAGGCGGAGAATTTCCGGAAACTTCTTCTGGCGATGTCCGAAGACATTCGGGTTTTGCTGGTAAAACTGGCTGACCGCCTCCACAACATGCGCACGATCGAGGGAATTTCCAAACCCGAAAAACGCCGCCGGATCGCTTTGGAGACTCTTGAAATTTACGCGCCGCTGGCCGAGCGCATCGGCGTGCACCGGATCAAGGAGGAGCTGGAGGATCTAGCGTTCGCGCAGCTTAATCCCGAGGCGCGCGAAAGCATCGGCAACCGCCTTTCCTTCCTGCGCAAGGAAGGCATCGACCTGGTCAAGACGATCATTAAGGAGGTGGGCGAGGTCTTGAAGAAGCACGGGATCGAAGCTGACATTCAGGGGCGCGAGAAAACCCCGTACTCCATCTGGAAAAAGATGCAGCGCAAGAACGTGGCCTTCGAGCAGCTGTCCGATATCATGGCGTTTCGTATCCTCGTGGATCAGCCGGAGCAATGCTATATGGTCCTGGGGATCATTCATGGCGAATACCCCAGCGTCCCCGGGCGCTTTAAGGACTATATCTCGACGCCCAAGCCCAACGGATATCAGTGCATTCATACCACCGTGATGGGGCCCTCCCAGCAGCGCATTGAAATCCAGATCCGCACGAAAGGCATGTATGCCCAAGCTGAACTGGGAGTTGCCGCGCATTGGGCGTATAAGGGTGGCCAAGCGGCCAGTCTCAAGGATGTTAAAAAATATCGCTGGCTGCGCGAGCTTCTGGAGATCCTGGAGCAGGAGCAGCATCCGGAGGATTTCTGGGAAAACACCAAGCTGGAACTCTTCCAGGACAAAGTCTACGTCTTTTCGCCCAAGGGGGATTTGATCGAGCTTCCCAGCGGCGCGACGCCGATTGATTTTGCCTACGCCATTCACTCCGACATCGGAGATAAATGCGTTGGAGCAAAAATGAACGGACGGATTGCACCGCTCAATTCACGTCTTTCTAATGGCGATCAGGTGGAGGTTATCACCTCCAAGACCCAGACGCCTTCGCCCACATGGGAAAGATTCGTCGTCACGGGCAAGGCCCGCTCGCACATTCGAAAATTCATCCGCAACCAGCAGCGAGGAGAATACGTTACGCTGGGAAAGGCGATGCTGCAGAAGATCTTCCGGCAGGAAGATTACGAATTCACTGAAAAGGCCGTCACGGGGGTTTTGAAAACGCTCAAGGTGGAAGAAAACGACGATATCTACGCTAATATAGGCTCGGGACTTATAACGGCGCGGGATGTGTTCAAGGCGATCTTCCCCGGCCACAAAACAGCGATTGCCAAGCGTCCCTCCGCCGATATGGATCAGGCCGTGTTTGTGAAAGCGCTGGGGCGTCAGGACGCGCCGATGCCGATCAAGGGGCTGATCGCCGGGATGGCGGTTCACTTCGCGCGGTGCTGTCACCCGTTGCCAGGCGATAGGATTGTCGGGATCGTGACCACCGGAAAGGGTGTCACGATCCACACAATCGATTGCGAGACGCTGGAGACGTTTGCCGATACGCCTGAGCGCTGGCTGGATGTTTCCTGGGGTGAAGGGCCGGATTCACCCGAAGCCCATGTCGGACGCATCATTGTGACCTTCCAGAACGAGCAGGGCGCGCTGGCCACCATGTCCACCGTCATTGCAAAGAATGGCGGCAATATCGTGAACCTGAAAATCACCAGTCGCTCGGTTGATTTTTGGGATTTGTCGGTGGATGTCTACGTCAACAGCATCAAGCATTTAAATGATATCATTGCCGCTTTGCGCGCGACGCCGCTGATGATCTCCGCTGAACGGGCCCGGGGACGTTAAAGAGGTCTATGACCGGAGACGAAATTTTACATGATCCGTTCAAAAGGGTATCCTGTAAGGATGAAGAATGTTTTTCTTTTCCGGCTGTTGGTGATCATCGCCTTGGTAGGCGCTGCGCCTTCTCCGGCCTTTGCCCAATGGGTTCAGAAAAAAAGCGCCGTTTCCGGACACCCTCTGCAGGCCAATGGATTGCTCAAGGACAATGAAAGGCTGAGTCTCGACGATGCCGAAGACTATATCGTGGATAAAATCCTAGAAAATCAACAGATTGAAGCACAGGTGTCCCGGCATATGGAAGGCCGCTGCAGCCCCAAGGAAAAGCAGGCCTATGAAAAGCTGCGCAGCCGGGTGACTGCGGTCAGCCTTTCAGGAGCGAGCGCGTCACGCAAGGAGGACGAGCTCACCGCGATGCTGGCGGATCCTACCAAAAGCCAAATTATCATAAAACTCTTCGCGGAGTGCGGAACTCCCGCTGAAACCAATGAAATTTCCCGGTATGGGGCATCGAGATAGCAGCCAGCTCTATCTCTGTTTGATTTTTCCGGTGCTTCTCTTTAGCGTGCATTTTTGCGCGCGGAGGCCCGGACATGACCGTTACATTCGAAGATATTAAAATCGCCCATGAAGCCATCAAGGCATTTACCATCCGGACTCCCACGGTGCGGGCGGCGCGCCTGTCCGTCCATTTGGGGATAGATCTCTACCTTAAGCTCGAAAATCTTCAGTACACCAATGCTTTTAAAGCGCGCGGAGCCTTGAACAAGCTTCTGACCCTGGACGCAGCGCAAAGGAAGGCCGGCGTGATCGCGTGCTCCGCCGGCAATCACGCTCAAGGCGTGGCCTATCATGCGCAGAATCTTGGTATTCCCGCTACGATTGTGATGCCTAACGGCACCCCCTTCAACAAGATCCAGAAGACTCAGGACTTTGGCGCACGTGTTATTCTATTTGGTCGGCAGTTTGATGAATCCGTCGACGAAACTTTGCGCTTGGCGGGGGAGCAGGCTCTGACCTTCATTCATCCTTTCGACGATCCGGCCGTTGTGGCGGGACAGGGAACGCTCGGCCTGGAGCTGATGGAGCAAAAGCCGGGTCTTGATGCCTTGGTGGTCCCTATCGGCGGTGGCGGGCTGATGGCTGGTGTGGCTACAGCCGTTAAGGCCATCAACCCTCAGATAGAGGTTATTGGCGCGCAGGCGGACTCTTATGCCGCCGTGAAACAGCGCATTGAGGGGCATTCATACACACCGGGGCGCGGAACCTTGGCGGAGGGAATCGCCGTGAAAGAGCCCTCCGAGGCAAATGTCACGATCATCAGGAAACTTGTAAGCCGCATTCATGTCGCCACCGAACGCGAAATCGAGGAGGCCATTTTCGATCTTCTGAGCGATGAAAAGCTGGTCGCGGAGGGAGCCGCGGGCGCGGGTCTGGCCGTCATTAAAAATCATTTGGATTATTTCCGCGGAAAGAAAACCTGCCTGATTTTGTGCGGTGGAAATGTGGATTCCCGTCTGTTATCCACCTTGATTATGCGCGGGATGGTGCGCGAGGGGCGGATCACGCGCCTGCGCTTTGAAATTGACGATACGCCCGGCCAGCTCGCTGATATCTCGCGCATCATAGGAGAATCAGGAGCCAACGTAATTGAAGTCATCCATCAGCGCATGATGCAGACCGTTTCCCTGAAGCAGGCGGAGCTGGATGTCGTGATCGAGGCGCGCGACAGCGCGCATGTTCGGGAGATCGCGGACACCCTCCGCAATAAGGGATTTATCGTTCATACAATGAATGAGCTCTCTTAAGCGGGACGGACGATTAGCACGTTTTCAGATGATCGGAAATAAGTATTTCCGCTCTTTCCAGGGCGGGAGCAAGTTCCCGGATATTGGCTTCCAAAATCGCCATGTTCCTCTGCGGCGCGTTCTTTTCCAGACGTCCTCCCAAATCGCTGAGGAGGGGAAAACCGAAATTGGCGGCCATGCCTTTCAGTTCGTGCGCCCGGGCCCGAATTTCATCGAAATTCTGCTCTTGTGCCAAACTTGCCACGATCTCATGCGATTTTTCAAGGAAGCTATGCATGAGCTTCTGGCACTGCTCCTTGCCCAGGGCATCCAGAAGCCCTTGGATAGTGGCCATGTTCAGATCCGGGGACGGGCTGTTCTGCGGGGATAACGAAGGGGAGGCGTTAAAGGGGGGGCTTTCTTCCTTCGTTCCGCTTGTCATCAAAGCAGACCCAGGGTTGGCAAGATTTCCACTATGCACTTTTTCAAGAATTTTGTGAAGAGTCTCCGGGGCAAAGGGTTTGGCGATGAAATCATTCATGCCGGCTTCATAGAAAGACTGGATATCCTCGGGTTCCACATTCCCGCTTACCGCAATGATTGGGAGGCTGGAAATCCGGGGATTCGCGGATGACCGGATGGCCCGCGTCACCTCCTTGCCGTTTATGCCCCGTAGATTGATATCGCTGAATACCACATCGAAGGATTCCTTTTCGATTTTCTGCAAGCCAACTTCTCCGCTGGATGCCTGGGAAACGGCGTGCCCACTCTTTTCCAAAAACCCTTCGAAAACCCGCCTGTTCATCTCATTATCTTCAATCAGAAGAATATTCATGGGCGGGGTGGCAGGCCGGAAATCCTTCATAGACCATTCGCTTGAATCCTGTCCGTTATCCTGTCCTTCTTCCATGAGGAGAGTGAAAAAAAACGTGCTGCCCGCTCCTTCCCGGCTGGTCACATGAATGGTGTTGCCCATGGCTTCCACGAGGCTCTTGCAAATAGCAAGCCCCAGCCCTGTCCCACCATATCTGCGAGAGACCGTTTTATCAGCCTGCGTGAACGGACGGAAAAGCCCTTTCTGGGCCTTTTCGGAAATACCGATTCCCGTGTCTTCTACGCCGAAATAGATTTCATAGTCGTCTTTCACGTTTTGCGTATTTTTATCAATCCTGGCGGCCCGTAGGCGTATTGTTACGCCACCCTCCTTCGTGAATTTCAAGCCGTTCCCGACGAGATTAAGGAGGACCTGGCGGAGGCGCGTAGGGTCTCCTACAAGGAAACGCGGAAAATCGGCGGGGATGTCCGCGCGCAAAAAAATGCCCTTGGCGGCCGCATGGCCTGACATTAGGGTAACAACGCCCTGCACCAGCTTCGGCAAATCGAAATCGATATATTCGAGCTCCATGTTGCCGCTTTCAATTTTCTCGAAATCGAGAATATCGTTGAGCAGCGACATCATCACTTCGCCGGACTTCTGAAGCGCCAGAACATAGTCGCTTTGCTTGTCATTTAGCTTGGTATCGTTCAGTAAGCGCACCATTCCCAGAATTCCCGTCATGGGTGTGCGGACCTCGTGACTGACTACTGCGAGAAACGCCGACTTTGCCCGGTTGGCTTCGTCAGCCATGTCCTTGGCGCGGCGCATTTCCTCGGTGCGCTGGATTTCCCGCTCGCGCAGATCGCTCATCAGTTCCCGCTCGCGTTCTATAACGCGCAGCAAGCGGGCCTGATCGGCAGACTCCTTTGAATGTTTAAGCCGTGCCATGGAATGTTCGGCGCGATTTTGGCGTGACTGCCTTTGCCGCTCTTCTTCTTCCAGTGTTTCCATCTTCCGGCGCGCCGCCAGCATTAAAAGGGGTGCCATGGGAAAGAGAGAAAGCCAATAAGAATCCAGGAAGAACGCCTCCGAGGGGAGAAAATCAGCGGCGGACAGGGAGGCCATAAGGTAACCGAGAAGAGGGACGAGAAAAGCCCCGGCATAGTGAAGATTTTCGTATTTTTCTCTTCGTCCACGCAGAAAGGAAATTCCCGCAATGATCGTAAAAGCCAGAATAACCGGGATGAAAACCAGAAGATCGTCGAAAACTGACATATTGCCGAGCAGGAAAATTTTCAGGATGATCCCCATTGCCAAGATAAGGCCGCTGGAGACGATTAGGGCGTTCTCCGCCGGATTTTCGGCCGTGATGTCCAAGAAGAAGCGCGTGCCCAGAAGGGCCGTTATAATCCCCGCGCCAAACAAGATGAGGTGAAGTTCCCCGGTGAGCCCGTAAGTCTCAGCAAAGGCGGCATTAATAAGGAAGAACAAAAGCCCGTTGAGGGCAAAAAAGGATGAAAAAAGAAGGTAGGAAGGGGTTTTCTGGAAGAAGGCAAGCCCCGCGAAAAAGCCGGCTGCCGCGATTGTGAAAACCAGAAGAGCATTCGAGAAAGCGCTGCCGTAACGCAAACCTTTGGCGTAGGTCTCCTTTTGGGCCAGGAAAGGCGCGATGCTGTTAGTGAGGTTTCCGCCGGGCTCCATGTAAACGATAAAAAGCTCGGTTTGTCCCTGCCGGATTTTGATCGGAAGGCCTGATCCCTCAAGGGGAGAGGAATCTTCCCGTTCTGGGTGGGGCATGTGGGCCAGCGTTTCTTCCTGCGTCTGGTTCCAGACGGTCAGGGTACGGGCCACCGCCATGCGCCCTTGGGCCGGAGTTCCAAAATCGAGGATCCATTCCTCCTGAAGGGATTTGTTCGTGACGGAAAAGACCATCCAGACGGGTGAGGCATCCAACCCCAGATTGATGATGTCCGTTTCGACCCGTGCGCCGCGCAAATTGTTCTGGTGACGGTTGACAACTGCCTGCCGGGTCAGAGTCTTTTGCGGGTCGCGGGTGATGTAGATATACGCGCCGATAGGGACGACCGGCGGGTCTGCGGTCAGCTCGACGCGCGCGGTATGGGATATCTGGGCGTTTGCCCCTCCGGGCAGGATTACGATGAGTATAAAAACCAAGACAAGCGGAAGCCCTTGCAGGAAAGCGCAAAGCCGGTTGGGTGTTCTCAGTTCGGGAAACATCACCAGTCTATGAAGATAAGCCCGAGCAGCAAAAGAAGGCCCACCGTGGAGGTCAGGGAATATTTCAGGAGGTTCTTGAAACCGTCCCAGGTTTCGCGGGCCTGCTGTTCCTGTTTGGGGCTGATGGGGGCGGGAGTGTGATGGGCCATGTCTGTATCCTGCTTGGCGGCGGCGGGTGTTCTCTTTTTGAGTAGACGCCAAAATACCGAAAATTTCAAGGGGGACGCGGTTGTACACCTTCTATCCGTTCATGGTTTCTGCGATGCGGCGCACGGCCTCCGGGTAGGCGATATGTTCCTGTTCTAAAATCCGGGCCGCCAGTATATCGGGCGTATCCCCGGGCAGCACCGGTACGCGGCGCTGAACGATCACCGGACCGCTGTCGAGCTCGGCTGTGACGTAATGCACACTGCATCCGCTTTCCGCGCCGCCGTCCGCCAGAACGCGGGCATGGGTGTCCACCCCCTTATAGGCCGGCAGAAGAGAGGGATGAATGTTGATGATTTTTCCTTCCCACCGCCGGATGAAATGCGGGGTCAGAACCCGCATGAACCCCGCCAGGCAGATCAGGTCCGGCGCATGGCGCTCCAGCGCATCGGACAAGGCGTCTTCAAACGTCTCGCGCGAGGAATATTGCTTGTGGTCAATGGCTTGAACGGGAATATTATGATTTTGAGCGCGCTCCAGCCCGTACACGGCGGGGCGGTTTGAGACCACGATCTTGATGGCGGCGGGAAAGCCCGGATCTTCGCAGGCATCAATCAAGGCCTGAAGATTGCTTCCCCGGCCGGAAATAAGAACGGCGAGGGAGAGCTTTCCCGATAATCTCATGTGAGGTAGATCAGTCATGGCGGCATCTTATCAAGACGCCGCCCGAAGGACATCAGGTAAATATCTAGTTTTGCCGGAATCCTTGATGTGTTTGGAAATTGTGCTGTTGTGCTCTGGACTGGTTGAAGTCAGCTTTTTCAAGGCGTCCAAGTGCAGCTTCCCCGTTAAACAGCGCAGTGGTCGGTACCGCACCAGAGTTTGCCTCGTTGCTGAATTCTGCGATGGCTGCAAATAGTTGGTTTTGTTTCTTAAGTTTTGATGATGACATTGTGTGCTCCCTATTTTATATGGTTGATTCACAAAACCCCAAAGAGAAGGGCGTTTTACATCTGGCCCTTCAAATTCAAAATTCTATTCGTTTCCAGCGGACCAGAAACAAAAAAAGGCCTATTTGACAAAGTTGTCAACAATTTTATGGCATATTTTGATCATTTTATATTGTGCGAAGCACAATAGGGGATTTATAATTCTTATCTTAGAAATCAACGGCCTTATAAATCAGGGCCTTTATAATAAGCCATTGGCATGATAAGCGGCTGAATCCCACCGCTTTTTATATGGGGAAGATACGGCTTGGTGCCTTCACGAGGCTCAGGTTTTGCACTGTCTTTGAATGTCTGGTTTCCGACCGGGAGTCTTGTGACTTCATGCCCCGATTTGTAAGCACACTGGCGGGCATTGAAGACCGTTAAAATATTGCGACTTGTAATTTTAGGATATTCTGACTCAACATGAATGAATTTGGCCATGGCTGATCATCCTTTTTTTAAAACAGAATGCGGACAAAAAAGACGACCCCAACGCTGAGGTGGCGGCTTCGTCTTTTTAAGCTGTTTCTATAATAATAATTTTTATGGGGCTTGCAATATATTTTTACGCCGCCTTGGCAATGCCCTGGGGCAGGGCGCTGAATCCCGCCGCGTTCTCCAGAACCGCGCCCACGCGCAGGACGGTTTCCTCGTCCCACATGCGGCCCATGATCTGCAGGCCCAGCGGCAGGCCTTGCGCGCCGAGGCCCGCAGGGACCGATATCGCCGGAATGCCCGCCAGATTGGAGGCCACGGTGAAAACGTCGTTCAGGTACATCGTCACCGGGTCGTCTTGTTTTTCGCCGATCGCGAAGGCCTCGGACGGTGCCGTGGGGGTCAGGATCGCGTCGCAGACTTCAAAGGCCTTGGTGAAGTCCTCTGTGATAAGGCGGCGCATTTTCTGTGCCTTCACATAGAAGGCATCATAATAGCCGGCGGAAAGCACATAGGTTCCGATCATGATCCGGCGCTTGACCTCGCTGCCGAAACCCTTGGCACGGGTATGCTCGTACATTTCGGTGAGGTTGTCCCCCTCCACGCGCAGCCCGTAGCGCACGCCGTCATAGCGGGCGAGGTTCGAAGAGGCCTCCGCCGGGGCGATGATGTAATAGGCGGGCAGGGCGTATTTCGTGTGCGGCAGGCTGATCTCCACGGGGACGGCCCCGGCCGCCTTGAGCCATTCAATGCCCTTCTGCCAAAGCTTCTCGATTTCATCCGGCATTCCGTCCACACGGTATTCCTTGGGAATGCCAATGCGCAGACCGCGTATATCGCCGCTCAAGGCTTTTGTATAGTCCGGGACGGGCAGGTTTGCCGATGTGCTGTCCTTGGGGTCGTACCCGGCCATGGAATTGAGCAAAAGCGCTGTGTCCTTTACGGTCCGCGCAAAGGGCCCTGGATGGTCGAGCGAGGACGCGAACGCCACCACGCCCCAGCGGGAGCAGCGCCCATAGGTCGGCTTCAGACCCACGATGCCGGTGAATCCGGCGGGCTGGCGGATGGAACCGCCCGTATCCGTCCCCGTGGCGCCCATCGCGGCGCGCGCGGCCACGGCGGCCACAGAGCCACCGGAGGATCCGCCGGGGACGAGATCGGTATCGTCGCCTGTGCGCTTCCATGGATTGATGACATTGCCAAAATAGCTCGTCATGTTGGACGAACCCATCGCGAATTCATCCAGATTCGTCTTGCCGAGGAACACGGCCCCGTCGCGCAGCAGGTTGGCGGTCACGGTGGATTCATAGCGCGGAATGAAGCCTTCCAGAATATGACTGGCCGCCGTGGTCTGCACGCCGTCGGTGCAAAAGAGATCCTTGATCGCCAGCGGGATGCCGTCGAGCGTTCCGGCCTTTCCCGTCGCGCGGCGCTTGTCGGATTCGGCGGCCTGTTTCAGGGCCAGATCGGGCGTTTCGGTGATATAGGCGTTCAGGCCACGTGTTTGTTCCATCGCACCGATATGCGCCTGCGTCAGCTCCGTGGCGGTGAAATCCTTCTTCTGAAGGCCATCGAGGGCCTGAGCGATGGTGAGATGTGTCAGGTTGGTCATGATTCCTGTTCCACCACTTTGGGGACGACGTAATAGCCCTGGACGCTTTCCGGCGCGTTGGCCAGCACCTTATCCTGGCAATCCCCATCCGTCACAGCGTCGGGGCGCAGCGTGAGTTCGATGTTGGCGACATTGGCCAGAGGCTCCACGTTATCCGTGTTGACCTCGTCCATCTGCTCGATCCATTTGAGGATTCCGGCGATTTCGCTGGCGCGCTTCTCCAGCTCGTTTTCCGGGACGGCGAGGCGGGCGAGGTGGGCGATCTTGCGAACGGTGTTTGTATCCATGACGGCCTTTTTTATCGGGGAATCCGGCAGGGTGCAAAGGGAAAGTTGATAAAGCCCCTAAATCTGTTACAAACCCCCATGCCCGTTGGATTGCTGAAAGACATCGCCGCCGCCCGGCCCGCGAACGTCCCCTTGCTGGGGTTGGATGTGGGAGAGAAGACGATTGGCGTCGCCATATCCGACAGCGGCCAGAGCATTGCGATGCCCCTTTGCACGATCAAGCGCACGAAGTTTTCCCGTGATATTCTCGATTTGCAGGCGATTCTGCGCGAGCGCGAGATCGGCGGAATCGTCATCGGTCTGCCGCTGAACATGGACGGGAGCGAGGGACGGCGCTGCCAGTCGGTGCGGGATTTCGCGGCGGAGCTGGTTCGTTCGGGGATCGCGGGACCGGACGCGTGGATTGCGTTGGCGGATGAGCGGTTTTCCACGGAGTCTGTGGAAGATCTTGTAGAAAAGCACGGGATGAAACGCCGCAAGGCCAAGGATTCGGGCCTGACGGACCGCCTCGCCGCCCAGCGGATTTTGCAGGGCGCGCTGGATGGGTTGCAGATGATCGGGTAGAATTCCAGATCTATCCAAGATCTTTTTTTATAAAAGGCCTTAATGAATCCTTTTGAATTTTGGCGTGTATAATTAAATCCACGTACTGTCCGTCTATAAACAGTGCGCCTCCCTCTGTATTGAAGGGAATGGATAGGTTTTCCAGATGCTGTTTCGTGCTTTGTATACTCACCGGCCAATCCGCGTCTCTTGGATGATGCAGGAAATTTACAAATTTCTTCGTTTGTTCCTGACTTTTCATTTCAAATTTCCTTAAATCTTAAGATGAGAGAAGGAGACGATAGTGCGTTTTTAAGTGCTATGTCAATATTTTGTCCCGTGATAAATCCCAGCCCGCGCCCGGACAAGCTCTTCCTCGTGGTCGTAGTGGTAGACATCCCAGGGGAAGGCGGGGGTGGTCTCGTTGGGCAGGAATTCATGCAGATGGCAGTTGCGGAAGGCGGGCCGGGTTTCGAGCCCGTAGAATTTTCCGAACGCCCGTAGGACCCCGCCGTGCGAGACGACCAGGGCGGGGGCGTCGTCGCGCATCAAGATTTTGTTTTTGGCGCGTTTCAGGCGGGTGAAAAATTGCTCCACCGTTTCGCCGCCGGGCGCGTCCACCCAGTCCTCGAACAGGGCGGAGCAGACCTCCCATGGCTGGCCTTCCCAGTCGCCCGCGTCCATTTCCCCCAGATCGGGATCTTCCACCATGGGCAGATTCAGGGCCTCGTTGATAATGCGCGCCGTATCCCGCGCGCGGGACAACTGGCTGTGGACGATTAGCGCGGGTTTGACCTCCAGATGGGGCAG
>JAIOYC010000040.1 GCA_021741325.1 Alphaproteobacteria bacterium | reverse complement strand
TGTGGCATTCGACATACTCTCCCTCGCTCACCTGGAACTGGCCTTGGAGATCCTGAAAATCCTGGATTTGCTTTTTTAGACCGCTGGGGGCCCTGTCGGCGGTGATTTTCCCCTGGGCCGTCTGCCGTTTAATCTCGGCAAGCTTATCCCGTTCGACGACCAGGATCTCTCCGCAGGGAGAGTCTACAAAATAGTGCCCTCTTTCGTCTTGCCAGACGACCTGAAGGTCTCCAACCTCCGGCCCATCAAGTGTAATGAGGTCGGTGTTTTTGAGTGTTTGCTCGTAAGCCATAACCCTGTCTTGCAGGGGCAGGGCCTCGCCTCTTGTCTTTTCTGTTTTATGGGACGCCTTTTCAACTTCGCTTTTTAGATCCGATACAACGTCTCTTTGGGCGACGATTTCATGTTCCTTCTTCTCAAGCGCCTTGTTAAGATTCTGTAAATCAAAGCGTATATCTCTCTGTTGCTCCAGATTGTGGCGCATGTCCTCCAGCAGGATATGTTCCTGGAGCCGTAGCACTCGGAGGGATTCCCGGACCGTTTCAAGGGTTTTCTTGAGATCCCTGAGGCTTTCGTAGAGCCGGCTCAGGCTTGTCTGAAGAATAACGATGTTCAGGAGTTCAAAGTCTTTGTGCTCTTGGCTTTCAGCGGAATTTTCTCCGTTATAGGCTGCGGAGACGTTATTGGCGGCAACGCCGTTCCTGGCGGCGAAGCTCTGGAGGTCGAACTTATGTTGCCCGCCGCCCAGGCGAAAAAAATCATTATCGTCGGCTTTTGCCTCTAGCAACTCATCGGCACGTTTTATATCGTCCGCCATCACATACACCCTGGTCTGTGGCCAGTTTGCGCCGCTCTTTCCCTTTTTTTATTTCTAGAGTTTTTCTCCGGGGCGGCACCAAAATCTTCATAGCCTCATGCTACGGGAAAATCATCAATAAGTCAAAATATTTCAATATTTCTTATTATTTTGTAATATTATTTCCTTCCTTCATGTCTCCACGCGCAAATTAATACTCCGCATAATATAAAAAGCGAGGCCCAAGGCGGAAAAAGGGAATGACTGGCCGACCCATTGACCGTATAGGCACCATTCGCCCGCAACGCGATCCAGTTTCCCCCGGCATAGGGGCCTGATTTCCTCATTTTTATCTGAGGCGCGGGCGTATCGGATAGTCTGAGCATTCCCCCGCCACTGGCCTTGTTAAGAGGGGCGAGAATGTCAGGCGTGGCCGTGACGGCGCGCAACTCGGGCGGATCGGGGGTCCCTACCACTGTGAGCGCTCTTTGATCGCCGGATTCGAAAGCATAAATTCCGGGCTGGGGTGTCTCCACGCGTGCTTCCAGAAATCCATCGGCACCTTCCTCAGGGGGTAGCACGCTGCGTTCTCCGTCGGGAGCGGTCATCGCGATGTCCCTGTTCTCATCCGCATGTTTGCGGATGATGATACTGTCACCCTCCAGGGTGATATTCAGCGCTTTTTCATCAAGCTCGGGCTCCTTCATCAGCCAGTGGGCCACACGCCTGAGAAGCTCCGCGTAAGGGCCTCCGCCTTCATATCCACGTGCCCAGAGCCAGAGCTGGTCGCTGGCGATCTGGGCCACGCGTCCTTTGCCCACGCGATCCAGAAGCAGAAGGGGATAACCCTGCCCGCCATTCATGAGGACGTCTCCTCGCCCGGCATTAAGCGCAGCCTGATTCAGCCAGGGGCCCCAGGTGGGAAAATCCCCCAGAGTCTGGGTGACGGGGTGATGGCGGCCCTTTTCCGTCAGGGCCGGGAGGTAGGGGCCGCTCAATTCCTTCCCCAGCGGTGCGCCGGGCAGGATATCGCCCAGCGGCGTGGCGTATAATGAATCCTCTCCTGAGCCGCCTCCGCTTCCGGCATCGAGGAAAGCTCCGCCCTCTTCCACATAGCGGGCGATGTTGGAGAAATAGAAATCTGGAAGAATGCGATTTACATTGTAGCGGTCGAAGATGATCAGATCGAAATCGTTCAATTTGTCCTCGAAAAGCTCCTGAAAGGGAAAGACAATCAGCGCCATTTCGTCCTGCGGGGTGGAATCCAGTTTTTCCGGATCGCGCAGGATCGTGAAATGAACAAGATCCACGCCGGGATCTGCCCTCAATAAATCTCTCCACATTCGCCCGCCCGCATGGGGACGTCCGGATACGAGAAGGACTTTCAGCCGATCGCGCACGCCATTCACTGAAAAAACCGCGCGGTTGTTCAGCTCCGTGATTTCCTCCGCCATGCTTTCAGCGCGCAGTTCAAAGATATTTTGTCCTGTGCGCTCCACGGGAAGAGTAAGAGTTTGAGGCGTGTTTACAGGAACCTTGAGATTTTCGGTGGAAAGGCCTGAGCCGCTCAGGGTGATCCGGGATTCCGTTTCCCCGAGTCCCTCTGTGTCCCGGATTTCATAGCGGATTGTGATTTCACGCCCGGGAATACCATAGGCCGGGTAGTCCAGAAGAACGATCCGGCGGTCTTTCTCGTTTTTATCGCCCGTCAGAAGCGTGTGGACAGGACCTAGATCCCGAAAGCTTTCAGGATTATCCGGTGCGTCGTGTACTTGTCCGTCCGTGATGATGATAATACCCGCCCTACGGTCCGGGGGAACATCGGCCAGAGCATTTTCCAGCCCCTCGAATAGGCGGGTTTCCGTTGTCGCGGGTGTGGAGGAGGATTCAATCGTCCGGATTTCCAGGCCGGGATGGCCTTTCAGCTCCTCTTGAAGATAGAGCGCGGCTTTTTGGGTGCGGGCTAGGCGGCCTCCGAAAGACTGGCTGGGGCTGCGGTCCACGACGATAAGCGCAATATCGGAAGCCGGTGTGCGAAGTTCCTGAACGAGAACGGGATTCATCAGGATTAAAACAAAGCACACCGCAGCCAGGATTCTCAGAAGCGGCGTTCTGCTCCTGCGCCGGAAGGACCACAAGGCCAATCCGGCCGCCATGGCCAGGGGGGCCAGAAGCCATAGGCCCGGAATGAGAGGAGCCAGATGGAGTGATGCCGCGTTCATCGCCCAATCCTGTCAAGTAAGGCGCGCACATGGACCTGATCGGTTTTATAATTCCCCGTCAGGGCGTACATGACGACATTTATCCCGAAACGCAGAGCCATTTCACGCTGACGTTCTGTGCCCGCATATCCGCCTGAGCGTTCTCCGCTCCAGCCGCCCGCCCAGTCGTTCGAGCCTATAATAAGGGGTGAAACTCCATCCCGCCCGGCGGATTCCGAACTCTCGGCCCAGACAAGACCGTTGGCAAAGCGGCCGGGAAACTCATCGAGAAGGTAAAAGCTGCGCCGCAGGACATGCTCCGGCCCGATGGGCTCGAGCGGAGGAATCGGAAGCGCTCCTAAAAGATGAGAGAGCGCGGCGGGATTGATCTCTCCGCTGCCGGTGCGCGTATCGATAAGGAGCGTGCCGCCGTGATCCAGATAATGCCGGATATTCTCCACGGCTTTTGGAGAAAGAGAAACGGAGACGGGTGCGAGGGGCCAATAGATAAGAGGAAAAAAGGCCAGCGTGTCCGCAGCCGGGTCGAGAGCCGCAACTCCCGCAGGTTCCGCCGAGGTCCGGTCTTTCAACGCGCCCGCAAGGGCTTCGAGCCCATGCTGGGCCATGGAATCTGTTTCTGGGTTGCCGCTGCGGAAAAAGGCAAGGGTAAAGCCGTCCGCATATTGACCATCCGCGCTTTCGGCGGCTAAGGCGGGTGATATCGGAACAAAGAACAGGATTGCGCAGGCGGCCAGGCGTGCAAATCCACCCATGAGGGCTATCGCGGCCATTCCATCGAGCAGGAAAAGGATAAGCGCCGCGTAGAGAAAATAGGGCATCAGCGGGCGCGCTGTGGAGCTCCCGTAGGGATGAACATTCACACCGGCCGTGCTTTTCAGGGCTTTAAGATCTTCGATATGATCTCCAACATTGAGTGGTTCCCGCAGGCTGGCGCGTCCATACAGGCCCGGAGGGTGGAGCGGACCGGGGCGCGTTTCCGCGAAGGTTTCCGCTGGAATGGCGCGCGTGGTGCTTCTGGGGGATACGCTGCGCCCGTACCCATCCAGAATCATGAGGGGATCAAGCGTGCCGCCCTCTCCGAAATCCAGTGTTTTTCCACCATGGCCGCTCAGTTTCAAAAGGCGTTTTAGAATATCCACGTACGCGCCTGAAAGTGGCAAATCGGACCATGCCGCCGAGGCCGTTGTGTGTACCATGACCAGAAGTCCGTTTTCCAGCGCGGCGGCTGTGATGAGCGGCGTCCCGTCCTCCAGTGTAGCCCAAATCGCGGTTTTCGCCCCGGCTTCCGGAAGAATCTGGCGGCTTACGGTGATAGAATCACGCAGCGTTATTCCATAGAAGGGACTTTCCTTCGGAAAGGGAGCGAGATCCACGGGCTTGTCCCCCGCCAGCGCGCTGTCCATTGCGCGCCCTCCGCCGCGCAGGGGCGAAGGTATCAGGGGCAGGGGTTCGGTAACGGCGGCGGTATTGGGACCGGCAAAGCGCAGTAAAAGCCCGCCCTTGCTTACCCATTTCTCCAGTCTGTTCAGGGTATCGGGCGTTAAAGCCACCGTGTCGGGCAGGATTATCATGGAAGGGTCTTGGGAAAGGAGATCTGCGGGCTCGCCGGTATGGAGCGTTGCATAAGGCTCAAGAGCCCGCCTGAGATAATAGAGATCCTCGATAAAGGGTTTGGCCTCCGCCTCCTCTCCGGGCCCGACAATCCCTACGTCCCGCCTTTGAGAATCATCGCCGGTGAGCAGGATCGCGCCGGCACTCTGCTGACCCACGATCCGGAAGCGGGCGATGTCTTCAGGAATGGCCGCATCGCGGGTGAACGTGAAATCCGCGCTGAAAGTCTGGGAATCGAGGGGCCGAGTTTCCTGATTCAGAACCTGTCCGTTTCCTGCCAGGGCTTGCACTGTCACAGGATTTTGACGCGGGCCGGAAGCCAGGACACGCACGCCTGAATTGGGAGCGTTTATCAGAAGCAGGGGGAGGGACTCCGCAGAAGGAACCAGGAGTTCCAGTTCGCCCTGAGTTCGAAGGGTCTGTATCAGGGTTGCTGCTCCGCCTTCATCCAGGCCGTGGGAAAGCCAGATCGTACGAATCTTTCCGGAAGGAGGGGCTTCCTCGAGAAGCCGGGCGAGGCCCTGAAGATCGGCAGACCAGGGACGGGGAGCCAGCGTGTTCAGAATTTCCCGGGCGTGTCCGGGGTCCAGCGGACCCTGTATGAGAGGTTTTTGTGCGCCCGGCGGCGGGGCGGTTTCCGTTACAAAGACCAGGCGGTTTTCCTGCGCGGCCCGCGTAAGAATATCCCCCGCGGCCTTCATTTGCATCTCCCAGCTTTGCGCGGCGGGCCAGCTGGTATCAATCACAAGGCGGACCGGGCCTGTGCCGGGGAGAGGCTCTGCCGGGTTCATCACAGGACCGGCCAGCCCTGTGATTATGAGGGCTGCTATAAGGGTCCGCAGCAGCAAGATCCACCAGGGAGTCCGTTCAGCCGCGTGGCGCTCGGGAATCAAGCCTTCCAGAAACCGGGCGGTCGGCAGCATAATCCGGCGGGGCGCAGGCGGCATGACCCTGAGCAAAATCCACAATCCGGGCAGAAGAATGAGCGCGGAGAGGATCAGGGGATGGAGAAAGGAAAATCCGATCATGACTGATTTTCCATTATTTTTCGCAATATAGCCTCGGGAGGAGAATCCGTGCGGTGCAGATGATAGGCCCAGCCTGTACGTGTGGTGCAGGTCCTTACCTGTTCGATGTGATCCTGGATGCGTTGCGCATAGGCTGTCCGTATGCCCTGGGTGTCGGAAAGCCGGGCGCGTATTGTTCCCTCCGGGTCCGTGAACACCGCTGCGCCTTCATAGGGGAGTTCCAGTTCCGCCGGATCAAGAACCTGGATGACAAGGCCGTTGCGCGTTTTCGCCGAGAGGTCATGGAATGCGGCAGCGGTTTGTTCTGGCGGATTTAGAAAATCTCCGATGAGAATCAGGTGGGCATGGGCTGGAATATTTACGTGTTCCGGAGGAAGGGTCTGGTTCTGTTCTGCACATAAATAGCGTGCCATATCCTCGGGACTGAAAATCTCAGGAGAATCCAGCATGCGGGCGCGCTCGCCCCCGCGCCCCAGAAGAATCGCCAGAGAAAGGGCAAGGATCTGGGCCGTTACTACTTTGCTATGCAATGCACTCTTTGACCTGAAATCCATACCTGGCCCACCCCCCCGCCAGATCAGCGCCGTCTGGGGCTTTTCTTCCTCGGTCTGGCGTACGTACAGGCGCTCATCGCTGCGGGCGCTGCGCCGCCAGTCGATGGAACGCGGGAGATCGCCGGGAACATAATCGCGAAACTGCCGGAAATTGTGACCCGGCCCGGATCGGCGCCGCGCGTGCTCACCGGTGCCGAGGCTGCGGATTGTTTCCTCTGCAAGCAGCAAAAGATCCGGCGCGGCCAGCGCCGCCCGCTCGGCCTCGTGTCGAAGCGCACCGGGTTTGAGAGAAAAAGCCGTCATCAATCTCACAAATCACTGGTCAGCGAATTCACGACATCTTCCGCCTCAATGCCCTCTGCACGGGCTTTGTAATTGAGGGCCATTCGGTGTTTCAGAACGGGCAGGGCCAGGGCGCACACGTCCTCCACTGAGGGCGCGGAACGCCCGTCCAGAAGCGCGCGGGCGCGCACAGCCAGCATGAGCCCCTGCGATCCGCGCGGGCCGGGGCCCCAGGTCACATAGTCACGCACGATGGGAGAGGCCGCGGCCTCCGGGCGCAGGCCGCGCACCAGCTTGAGGATCGCATCTACGACGGATTCGCCCATCGGCATGTCGCGCACGAGCGCCTGAACATCCATCAGGGTCTTTGCGTTTAAAATCGCTTTGGATTTTTGTGGCTGGTTTCCCGTAGTGGCCAGGACCATGACGCGCTCGGCGGATTCATCGGGATAATCCACGTCAATTTGCATGAGAAAACGGTCGAGTTGTGCCTCGGGCAGGGGATAGGTGCCCTCGTGCTCGATCGGGTTCTGGGTGGCCAGAACATGAAAGGGCATCGGAAGCGCGCGCGGTTTTCCTCCTACGGAGATTTCCTTCTCCTGCATGGCCTGCAAAAGGGCGGATTGGGTCCGGGGACTCGCCCGGTTGATCTCATCGGCCATGAGGAGTTGCGCAAAGACGGGCCCTTCGATGAAGCGGAAGGCCCGTTTGCCGTGCGTATCCTGGTCCAGAACTTCGGAGCCAAGAATATCGGCGGGCATGAGATCGGGGGTGCACTGCACCCGGTTCATCGAAAGGCCGAGAACGTGGGCCAGGGTTTCGGCAAGCAGCGTTTTGGCCAGCCCGGGCACGCCCACCAGCAGCGCATGCCCGCCCGAAAGCAGGGCGGTGAGAGCCAGATCTATAACCCGCTCCTGCCCGATGACGATGCGCGCGGTCTCGCTTCGGACGGCAGCCAGAAGAGCGGCGGAATCCTCAAGGCGGCGTTGAGGGGATTTGGCGGGTTTCGCGGTCACGGGCAGATTCTCCTTGTGGGATTCCGATTGTAAACCAAGAAGGAGCAAAGGCACCAAGGAAATAATCAGAAGCACCGCGAAAGAATAAATGGGAAAACGCTGGGGCGTCCCGGCGCGCTGTGATAAATCTTTTGTTGTGATGGAGCCCGTTAAAAAAATAGATCCGCCCCCCTGGATGACCGCGCCGGAGACGCGCAGGGTGATGGACGCGCTGGGCGGGGCCGAGAAAGCGCGTTTTGTGGGTGGCTGCGTACGGAACATGCTGTTGGGTCAAGAGGTTTCGGATATCGACATCGCGACCGTCTGGACGCCGCAAGATGCTATCAAGGCTCTGGAAGGAGTGGGCATTAAGGTCATTCCGACTGGCATCGAGCATGGCACCGTGACCGCCATCGTGAACAAGAAGTCTTTTGAAATCACAAGTCTGCGCCGCGATGTGGCCACGGACGGGCGCCGGGCGGTGGTGGCCTATACGCAAGACTGGCGGGAGGACGCGCAGCGGCGCGATTTCACCATGAATACCCTGCTGGCCGACGGGGATGGGCATATTTATGACCCCACCGGACGCGGGCTGGCGGATCTGGAGGCGCGGCGTGTAGTGTTCGTGGGCGAGCCTGCGAACCGAATCGCTGAAGATTATCTTAGAATTCTGCGCTTTTTCCGCTTTCATGCGCAGATCGGGCGAGGGGAGCCCGACCAGGCGGCCCTGAGCGCCTGCCGCGCGGCCGCGGATAAGATTGAGACTCTTTCGCGGGAACGGATCACGCAGGAGCTCTTCAAAATTCTATCTGTGGATGATCCTGTGGATATTGTATCAATCATGTTTCAAAACAGTATCTTGAATGTAATTCATTATCCGGAATATCAGCCGGATTTTTTCCGGCATGTCTGCACGTTTCAAAACAGGTACGGGCTGGCTTTTATCGCCGCGCGGCTGTACGTGCTGGCGGGATTGAAACTTCAAAATGTACGCGCTATAGAAAAATTTCTTTTGATTCCCAAGATATTCCAGAAAGATATTCATGCGCTGCATGAAGTGCTGAGCCTGCCCGCGCTGGACAACGATCAGGCGGTCAAGGTGGCAGTGTATAAACATGGCCGGGTTCCCACGGCGCAGGCGCTGATGATCGAATTGGCGCAGGACCGGGTGATGAACGGTTATGCGCCCCAGGCTTTGAAAATTATCCAGACATGGAACATTCCCGATTTTCCGGTAAACGGCGAGGATCTTATCGCCCAAGGTTATAAGCCCGGCCCCGAGCTGGGCCGTGCGCTGACGGAGCGGGAGGAGGAATGGATCAAGGCAGGGTTTGAGACTTAAGGCCACTTTGCCTCAGGGGGCAGGGACATGAGGATAGCCTCGGTATTTCCCCCCGTCTTCAGGCCGAACTGGGTGCCCCGGTCATAGAGGAGATTGAATTCAACATAGCGCCCGCGCCGGACCAGTTGATGCTCGCGCTGTTCCGCCGTCCAGGGCTTGTGCATGGATTTGCGGACAAGCTGTGGATAAATATCCAGGAAGGTACGGCCCACATCCTGCGTGAAGGCAAAGTCCTTCTCCCAGTCCCGTTCCAGGTAATCATAGAAAATCCCCCCCACGCCGCGCGGCTCGTTCCGGTGGGGCAGGAAAAAATAGCGGTCGCACCACGCCTTGTATTCCGGATAAAAAGCCGGGTCATGCCGGTCGCAGCATTCTTTCAGGGCGGCGTGAAACGCCTGTGTATCGTTTTCATCCGGGATCATGGGGGTCAAGTCCGCCCCGCCGCCGAACCAGATTTTGGAGGTGGCGATCATGCGTGTGTTCATATGGATGGCGGGTACGAGGGGCGAGCGCATATGCGCCACGAGCGAAATGCCCGAGGCCCAGAACGCGCCGTTATTTTCATCCGCGCCGGGTATTTTGCCGGCGAATTCGGGGCTGAATGTCCCGTACACTTCGGAGAAATTCACGCCGACTTTCTCAAAGACGCGGCCTTTCATAAGCCGCATTTCTCCGCCCCCCTGCAGAACGGAGCCGGATTCATTGGGTTGATGGCCGGTTTCCCGGGTCCAGGGCGTTTGCGCGAAGCGCCCCGGCTCAAGGGAGGCATGGGGGCCTTCCGCCAATTCATCCTCGATTTTTTCAAATTCCGCGCAGATCATGTCCTGCAGGGTTTTGAACCAGCCGGCGGCGCAGTCTTGTTTGTTTTTCATGGCGGTTTTTTCCAAGCCTTCCCATTCGGGGCTTATATAGTTCGATTGCAGGATTTTAAAGCCGAGGGGGGGCTCCTCATTGTTTTACCTCAGTTTTTTAACAGTCCGTTCGGCGTGCTGGCAAGCCGGAGACTTCGTGCCTTATGCCTTTCACTTGATATTATAGGATATTATTCCTATAATATCAAGTGTGAAATATTTCCGCCTCCCCTTATCTTCTTCCACAGCCCCTCTGGCACCAGGGGGCTTGATCGGTTATAAGGAATGTGAAAGATTTCTCACAGTTTTTTTCATACCTTATTCATACAATGACAGCAGATATCAAACATGAGGGCGGCACGCGCCGCGATTTTCTCCAGCTGACCGCGGGTGCGTTCGGCGTTGTGGGCGCGGCCTCGGTGGCCTGGCCGCTCGTCAATTCGCTCAACCCCGCGAAGGACACGCTGGCCCTCTCGACCACGGAGATCGATCTCGCCCCCGTTCAGTTGGGCCAGTCGATTACGGTGATGTGGCGCGGAAAGCCTGTGTTTATCCGCCATCGCACGCCCGAGGAGATTCAAAAGGCGCAAGATGTCGATGTTTCGGCCCTGAATGACAAGGAGCCCGATTCGCAGCGCGTCCAAAAGCCTGAATGGCTGGTCGTGGTGGGAATCTGCACGCATCTGGGGTGCGTTCCCGTGGGCCAGAAAACCACGGAAGAGCGCGGAGAGTACGGCGGCTGGTTCTGCCCGTGCCACGGTTCGGAATATGATACGTCCGGACGCATACGCAAAGGCCCCGCGCCGAAGAACCTCGCGGTGCCGCCGTATGAATTCCTGACCGACACGCTGATCAAGATAGGGTAGAGCCATGGGAAGCGGATACAGACAGCCCTTTAAAAACCCGGTGGTGGAATGGATCGATTCCCGGATGCCGGTCTTTACCCTTATGCAGAAGGAATACGGGGTTTTTCCCGTTCCGCGCAATTTCAACTATTTCTGGAATTTCGGCGCGATCGCGGGCGTAATGCTGGTCGTGATGATCGCAACAGGCATTGTTCTGGCGATGCATTACACCGCCCATGTGGATTATGCATTCGACAGCGTAGAGCGCATCATGCGCGACGTGAACGGGGGGTGGCTGATCCGTTATCTGCACATGAACGGCGCGTCATTTTTCTTTATCGCGGTTTATATTCATATTTTCCGGGGCATGTATTACGGCTCCTATAAGAAACCGAGGGAACTGCTCTGGATTCTGGGCGTTCTGATTTTCCTTTTGATGATGGCCACGGCCTTTATGGGCTATGTGCTGCCCTGGGGGCAGATGAGCTATTGGGGCGCAACGGTTATCACCAATCTGTTTTCGGCCATTCCGTTGGTGGGCGATTCCATTGTGAGCTGGCTGTGGGGAGGGTTTTCCGTCGATAATCCGACGTTGAACCGCTTTTTTGCGCTGCATTACCTGATGCCCTTCGTGATTTTCGCCGTGGTGTTCCTCCATGTGTGGGCGCTGCATGTCCCGGGCTCGAATAATCCTTTGGGGATCGAGCCGCAAACGGAGAAGGACACGCTGTCCTTTCATCCTTATTACACGGTGAAGGACACGTTTGGCCTGATGGTGTTCCTGTTGATTTTCGCGGCGTTCGTATTCTACGCGCCCGATTATCTGGGCCATCCGGACAATTACACACCGGCCAATCCACTGGTGACGCCCGCGCATATCGTGCCCGAATGGTATTTCCTGCCTTTCTACGCGATGCTGCGGGCCATAACGTTCAATATCGGAATTCCCGGCACGGAGATCGTGTTTATCACCGCCAAGCTGGGCGGGGTGATTGCCATGTTCGGCTCGATCCTTTTGTGGTTCGTCCTGCCGTGGCTGGATACGCATCCCGTGCGCAGCGCCCGTTTCCGGCCCTTGTACAGGCTGTTTTTCCTGATCCTGATCGCGGTGTTCGCATTACTGGGCTATATCGGCTCCCAGTCGGCCGACGCGCATTGGGGGCCGGTGCCCCTGAGCCTTCTGGGGCTGGCCTGCACAGGGTATTACTATGCGTTTTTCCTGGGAATTCTGCCGTGGTTGAGCCGGTACGAGAAAGCCAAAGCGCTGCCCTCCAGCATCCACGAGGCGGTTCTGAAGGTCAAAGCGCCCGCCGCGATTGTTATTCTGGCTGTCTTGTGCCTGGCGTCGCCGTCCGCGCGGGCCGCAGGCGATGCTGTCCACCCTCCGGCCCAGCACTGGTCTTTTAACGGTCCCTTCGGTACGTTCGACCGGGCCTCCCTGCAGCGGGGGCTGAAGGTTTACCGCGAGGTCTGTTCGGCTTGCCATTCGCTTGATCGGGTTCATTACCGGAATCTGGAAGCTCTGGGCTATGACGAGGCGCAGGTCAAGGCGATCGCTGCTGAATACACCGTCACGGACGGCCCCAATGACGAGGGCGAGATGTTTGAGCGCCCCGCGCGTCCCAGCGATCCTTTCAAAGCGCCTTTTATGAATGAAAATGCGGCGAAATTCGCCAACAACGGCGCGCTGCCGCCGGATCTTTCCCTGATCGTCAAAGCCCGCCACAACGGTCCTGATTATGTGAGCGGTATTCTGACAGGGTATGAGCCCGCTCCGGAAGGGCATGAGCTTCTGCCGGGCCAGAATTGGAATAAATACATGCCCGGCCATGTGATTGCCATGGCTCCGCCTCTGCTGGATGGCGGGGTGGCCTATGAAGACGGATCGCCGGAGACCGTGGAGCAATATTCACATGATGTGGTGAATTTCCTGACCTGGGCCGCCGATCCGTACCTGGAAGAGCGCAAGCGTCTGGGGATCAGCGTTCTGATTTTCCTGGCGGTTTTCGCGGGGCTTATGTACGCCGTGAAGCGCCGGTTGTGGTCTGATATTCACTAAAGAGGGGTGGATCATCGATAAGCGGGAAGCCAGAAAACTTTTGATGAAGGCAAAAATTTACCGGGCCTTCGCGCTTGCGTTCGCCTTTTTGGGCCTGATTGTATTTTCCATGCTTTTTAACCAGCAGATGCACGGTAATTTCGCCGAGGCGATGAAAGACCCGTTCACGATCGTGATCCTGCTGTTTTCATTCGCGCCCGCCGCTGTGTTTTCCTGGAGGGCCGCGCGGCTGGAGAAGAAACTCCTGGCGGCTCGCAGTCAGCAAGAATAGGGAGCTGGAGGCGTTTTTGGTCTAGGTCTGCGACCATTTTATATGGTATCTCATAATCTCGTCTCTCCCTCCAATAGAAGTTCATTCCCCATGCGCGACACGCGGCACGAAATCCTTCATTTCTGGTTTATTGAAACCGATCCTATCCTGTGGTTTCAGAACAGCCCGGCCTTTGACGGGCGCGTCCGGGAGCAATTCTCGGTGATTTACGATATGGCCAAGGATGGTCTGTGCAATCCCTGGAAGAACGATGCGGACGGCGCGCTGGCGCTGTGCCTCGTGCTCGACCAGTTTCCACGCCGGATCTACCGCGGCGCAGCGGCGGCTTACGCCACGGACGAGGCGGCCCTTCTGGTGGCCAAGGAGGCCGTGCACCGGGGATTCGATCAGATCCTGCCGCATGAGCAGCGGTTTTTTCTATATCTTCCGTTCGAGCACAGTGAAAACATGGCGGATCAAAAACGGAATCTGGAGTTGTTTAAATCCATGGAGGCGGCCAATCCTCTGGCTTACCGGACCGCCCAGCGGCATTTCCGAACCTTTGAGCGCTTCGGGCGTTTCCCGGAACGCAACGAGGCGCTGGGACGCCCTAGCACGGAAGAGGAAAAGAGATGGCTGGCGGAGCAGGTGTCCTAAACCTCGTGGGTGTAGAGCCACTTGAACATTTTATTCCGGGCCGTGGGGCCGGCGGCGGGGAGATGGTTCTTTCTCAGTAAATCTCCGATATCGCTCACCAGCCGGTCGTCGGGCGCAGTGTTTACAAGAATTTTATCGACCTGATTGAGCAATCCCGAAGGATTTCTGGAGAGTGCGCTTGTGGGCTGCTCCAGCCTTTTGAACAGAATCGCGGCGGAGAGATCGTGCTGGTCGATCATGAGTGTACCCCCGTTATAATTTACGCATAACAAGAAAAAAATTATTACAAACATCCCTTGCCGGTCAATAGATTTTAAGTGTGGACTTCAATTCCGCCGTGGTCCATTTTTCATCCATGTCAGCAGATCCCGCCCTCAACACTGAATCCTCATCCGCGCCGCGCAAGAAAGAACTCTATCTTCTGGACGCGTCGGGATTTATCTTCCGGGCCTATTTCGCCATGGCTTACAAGCGGGGTGGACCGACCATGACCAATCCGGCCGGGGTGCCGGTGGGGGCGGTGTATGGCTTCACCAATATGCTGCTCAAATTGCTGAAGGATTATCACGCCCCCTATCTGGCGGTGGTGTTCGATTCCGCGCGGCATAATTTCCGCAATGACATTTATCCCGCCTATAAGGCCAACCGGGATGAAACACCGGAGGAGTTGATTCCGCAATTTCCCCTCGTGCGAGATGCGACGCGCGCCTTTGACCTTCCCGCACTGGAGCTGCCCGGATACGAGGCAGACGATTTGATCGCCGCCTATGCGCGCCTGGCCCGGGAGCAGGGGATCGACGTGGTCATCGTATCTTCGGACAAGGATCTTATGCAGCTCGTGGGGGAGGGGGTGCGCCTTCTGGATCCCGTGAAGCAGATCTTTATGGGGGAAAAGGAAGTCCTGGAAAAATTCGGCGTCAGGCCGGACCGGGTGGTGGATGTGCAGGCGCTGGCCGGGGATTCCACGGACAATGTTCCCGGTGTGCCGGGCATCGGGATCAAAACGGCGGCGGAGCTGATCAATGAATTCGGGGATCTTGAAACGCTTCTTTCGCGGGCCGGGGAGATCAAGCAGACCAAGCGCCGGGAATCCCTGATCGAGCATGCCGAAATGGCCCGTATCTCGAAAAGGCTGGTACGGTTGGATGACCGGGCTCCCATTCCCGTGCCGCTGGAAGACCTCAAGACGCATGATCCGGACAAGCCGGCTTTGACCGCCTTTTTGCAGGAGCACGGATTCAATTCGATTATCAAACGCCTGAACGGCGCTTCGACAGATTCCGGCCTTCTCCCCGCGCCCCTGCGGGGCTTTGGCGGACAAAGCCGCCGGGATGACGGTAAAAATCAAGATGATAATCAGAAAGAGAATGCTGTAAGCCCGGAGACTTCGCCTTCGGAAAATATCTATACCCTGATTACGGATGAGGAGATTCTGAAACTCTGGATCGCTGAAGCCTATGAAACGGGGTTCCTGGCCATCGACACGGAAACCACGTCTCTGACTCCGGCCCGGGCGGATCTTGTCGGGATTTCCATGAGCAGCGTGACGGGCAAGGGGGCTTATATCCCCGTGGGGCATACGAAACCGGCGGGCGATTTGTTTCAAACAGAGGCCGCGCAGAGCGAAAACGATATAAAACAACTGCCGAAGGACAGGGTTGTAGCGCTTTTAAAGCCCGTGCTGGAGGATCCGTCCGTCCTCAAGATCGGCCATAATATTAAGTATGACTGGCAGATCTTCGCGAAGGAAGGAATTACGCTTTCACCCTGCGATGATACGATGCTTCTGTCCTATGCGCTCGACGGCGCGGCGCATTCCCATTCGATGGATAATTTATCCCTCCTGCATCTGGGGCATCAGCCCATCACCTATGAAGAGGTTGCGGGCAAGGGGAAAAGCCAGGTCAGATTCGATCATGTGCCGATTGAAAAAGCCCTGACATACGCGGCGGAGGATGCCGAGATCACGCTGCGCCTGCACAGGGTTTTGAAGCCTCGTCTGGCACGGGAGAAGATGACGGTCGTGTATGAGATGATCGAGCGGCCCCTTATTCCCGTGATCGCCCGCATGGAGCTGGAGGGGATCAAGGTAGACCCCGCCGTGTTGCGTTCCATGAGCGCGGATTTCGGGACGAAACTGACCGCGTTGGAGTTGGAGATTCATAAGCTGGCGGGCCATGAATTCAATGTGGCTTCCCCCCGGCAGGTCGGCGCGGTGCTGTTTGCGGAGATGGGCCTGAAAGGCGGACGCAAGACCGGCGGTGGGGAGTGGTCCACGGCGGTGGACGTGCTGGAGGATCTGGCGGCGCAGGGCCATGAGATTGTCGTTAAAATCCTGGAACACCGGCAGCTCTCCAAGCTTAAATCCACCTATACCGATGCATTGCAAATCCAGATAGATCCCCGGACGGGACGCGTTCACAGCTCCTTCGCCATGGCGCATACCAATACGGGGCGGTTATCCTCCAGCGATCCAAATCTTCAAAACATTCCCATTCGCACGGAAGAAGGCCGCAAGATCCGCGAGGCATTCGTGCCCCG
>JAIOYC010000039.1 GCA_021741325.1 Alphaproteobacteria bacterium | reverse complement strand
CGCCCTGCCGGGGGCTGCTTCAACGGCCCGCTCGCCCTGGTTTCAGGCTGTGGCCGTGGGGGCGGTCATCCTGGCGGCCGCTTTAGCGGGCTGGTTTGCGGCGGAATTGCGCCGCCCGGGGGTTTTTCCGGTTTCAGGCGATTTCAGTATCACTGAGCCCCGCAACCTTGAATCTCCCAATTCTCCGGCGCGGGATCTCTCTGCGATGGAGCCGCGCGCGGGAGAGATCCGGGAGGAGAGCGCAGAGGATTCTATTCAGGCGATTCCGGAAGCCTATGCGCCCCGCACAGCAGTCCTGCCTGAGGCGCAGGATGATATCGGAATGCTGGATCTGGAAAATGACGAGAAGCTTCTGGATCTTCTGGATGAAAACCCCGATCTGCTGGCGGAGAGTCTGAACGCCATAGAACCCGGTGAAGTCGAGATCGCGGAGGCCACGGTTGAAAAGGCAGGAGAACAGGTAGCTCCTGCACCCGCCGCCCAATCCGAAAAGACAGATGATCCGGGACAGGATCTTTCCCAGGCGGGTTTCACGGCCCCCGACCCCCGTTTGCCTGCCGCCATCCAGAAGGTGGAAGCGGAGGCTCTGCGGGGCGTGGCGGAGGCTCAGCACGATCTGGCGGCCGTATATACCGCCGGTCATGCCGGGGTCAGCCGTGATTACACGCGCGCGGCATTCTGGTTCCGGAAGGCCGCGGATCAGGGTGTGGCGAATGCAGCCTATAACTTGGGCGTCCTGAACCATCAGGGGCTGGGCGTTCCGGTGGATATCAAGGCCGCGATCGGCTGGTATGAAAAGGCGGCGGAGCTCGGGCATCCGGAGGCGCAATACAATCTGGGCATCGCCTATATCGAAGGGGTGGGCGTGACCTACATGCCTCAAAAAGCCGCCCGCTATTTCGAAGCGGCCGCGGCCGAGGGCGTTCTGGAAGCCGCCTATAATCTGGGCCTTATTTACGAAAATGGACTTTTGGGAAAGCCGGAGCCGGACAAGGCTCTCATGTGGTATAAAAGGGCTGCCGACAAGGGGAATCCCGAGGCCAAGGCCGCGCTCAGCCAGCTCGCCAAGAGCCTGGATATGGATGTGAACGAGGTCAATGGGATTGTTGAAAGCCTTAAGGAAGGGGACCGCAAAGCCGAAACTCCTGTTGCGCCGGTATCTGTGCCGGATAAAACAATCTCCCGGGAGAATGCACGGCTCTCACCTGTTGTTGCTCCCGGCGCTCCCGTTCGGGAAACACGGGAGGCCGGACTTCAGGCACCGCCCCCGAATCAGGCCTTGCTGGCGCAGGTTCAGGATTATTTGATGAAATCCGGACTCTATCCCGGTCCGGCCGATGGCAGGGGCGGTCCTTTGACGGAGGACGCCATCCGCTCTTACCAGTCGCTCAACGGTTTGTCGGTCGATGGTCGGGCCAATGAAAAACTCCTGGCGCATATGCTCACCAACCCAGGCGATTATCTAAAAAATTAGATCTCTCTGGACACCAATTTTTTAGGATTTCTTCTCCCATCCTTTTTCTCCTTGCTGCCAGTAGGTCAGCTCATGGCCTGCTTCCTTATAGGCTTTCCAGCGTTCTCTGGCCGCGGTGAGTGCGGCGAGATCCCGGCCATCGAAAATATCGCAGTACAGGCTGAAGGGGAGGACAGAAGAGGGGGGATTCGCCCCCTGAACCAGAATCAAAATCTCCGCGTTGTTCGGATTATCCTCGCCATTCGTGATCCATATAGGCTGATCGGCGGCATGGCTGTCCTTGCCGGATCCGTGGGGAAGGAAACTGTCGGGCGGGTGGGCCCACAGATACGCATTGAGGGACTCTGCAGCTTCCTCTCCGGGGACTTTCAGGACGACCCTGCGCCCGCCCTCATAAGCCTTGGCGAGCAGACCGGGCAGGGCTTGCTCGGGGGATTGGCGTTCCAGATGGTAAAAACGGATTTCAGTCATTCCTTGTTTTCCGGCGGGTAGGCATGTGTATGGCCATGCCGGTCTTTGACAAGATAGGTTCCGTTTTGCGTTTCTTCCAGCCAGGAAGGGCCAATCGGAACTTTGCCGTGGCCGCCGGGGATGTCCAGCATGTAATGCGGAAGGCACAGGCCGGATATTCTTCCCTGCAGCGAGGCCATGAGCGCCTGCCCTTCGTGAACGGGCAGGCGGAAATGACTGGTGCCGGGTGCCAGGTCCGGATGGTGCAGGTAATAAGGTTTCACGCGCAGAGAAACGAGCGTTCTAAAAAGATTTTCAAGGGCTTGGGTATTATCATTAATGCCCTTGAGTAAGACGGATTGTGAGAGCAGCACGCAACCGGCTTTGTGCAAGGCTTTAAAGACCGCTTTAACATCAGGGGTTATCTCATTGGTATGATTAATATGTATGGCCATGTAAACGGCCTTTTCCCGGTCCAGCGCGGCACACAATTCGGTTGTAATCCGGGCAGGATCTGCCACCGGCACACGGGAGTGAATCCTGATCACCTGGACATGGGGAATGGCGCAAAGATCATCCAGTATTTTTGAAAGTTTTTTGGGAGAAAGCACAAGCGGATCGCCGCCTGTAAGGATAATTTCAAATATATTCGAATCGTTTCGTATATAATTTAATGCCGCTTCCAGTTCTGCGGGTTTAAGAGTGGCGGAGCCGGGCCCCACCATCTCCCGCCGGAAGCAGTAGCGGCAATAGACGGCGCAGACATTCGCGATCTTCAGCAAGACCCGGTCCGGGTAACGGTGGACGATCCCCTTGACGGGCGAATGGGCGTCATCGCCGATAGGGTCGGGACTTTCTTCGGGGAGGACGAGGAGTTCTTCTTTTTGCGGGATGTACTGGCGCGCGACGGGATCATCCTGCGGACTGCCCTGGATCGTGCTCATGACATGCGGCGTCACTCCCACGGCATAGCGCTTCGCGACCAGCGCGATGGCGGCGAGGTCGGACGGGACGACGTGCGGGCGGTTTTCAAAGTCCGCAGGGGATTTCAGGACCGTTTTTTCAGCCACGGAAAGATCCGGCCTTTATAGTTCGTTGTTTTTAAGTTTGAGAATATTTTCAAATTTCATCTCAGCTTCGCGGCAATGTTTGTTCCAGTTTTCTCCAGCTTTTACGGAATTTCCGCCAGCCTCTTGCAATTCATCGAATGCAAGTATGTTTAATCCATCTTCAAATTCTTGAAGCGCAACAGGATCGTCGGCCAGTTCTTTTCTGATGCAGTCTGCATGAAGCGATTCACCCGAATTTTCTTCAAATTCATTCACAAGCCAATCCGGAACCGGCTTGATTTGTTTAGGCGGTTCAGATTTGTTTGTCATGGACGTTGCTCCTTGATCCAGAAGGACTTTAGGGCAAAAAGCGGAGGAAAGCAAATCAATTACTCATAATTCTCCGCGACAAACCGCTCGAGAAGCCGCACGCCAAAACCCGTACCAAACCGGGGAACCGTGGGTCGGTCTTTCTTGATCCAGGCGGTGCCTGCGATATCGATATGTGCCCAGGGAATGCCGTCCTCGACGAAGTTCTGCAAGAAGGCCGCGGCGCTGCAGGAACCTCCCAGGCGGCCCGATTTGGAGGTATTGCGGACATCGGCTACGTCGCTTTCAACGTCTTTCAGCCAGGTTTCATCCAGAGGCATCCGCCAGATCTTCTCGGAGGCGGCCGTGCCGGCGCCCTCGAGTTTTTTCCAAAGATCGTCCGTGGTCGCGAAGGTTCCGGCATATTCATGCCCCAGCGCCACCATGATCGCGCCTGTCAGCGTGGCCAGGTCCACGATCACGCGGGGTTTGTATTTATCCTGCAGATACCCCAGGCAATCGGCCAGCACAAGGCGGCCTTCGGCATCGGTGTTCAGGACTTCGATGGTTTTCCCGGCGTAGGAGGTCAGGATATCGCCGGGGCGGTAAGCCTCGTCCGAGGGCATGTTTTCCGCCAGCCCCACAATTCCGACCACATCCGCCTTGGATTTGCGTAGCGCCAGCGCCCGGATGGCTCCGACGACGGCGGCTGACCCGCCCATATCCATTTTCATTTCGTCCATCGCCTCGCCGGGCTTAAGCGAGATCCCGCCCGTGTCGAACGTAACGCCCTTGCCCACCAGGGCGACCGGGCCTCCTTTTGATTTTTTGCTCGCCCCGTTCCAGCGCATAATCACCATGCGCGGTTTGCGGGAAGATCCCATGCCCACCGCCAGGATCGCGCCCATCCCCAGCGTTTTCATTTTTTTCTCATCGAGGATCTCAACGGACACGCCCAGCGGAGTGAGCTCCTTCTTGATAAAATCCGCATACCACGCAGGATAGAGATCGTTGGGCGGCATGTTGACCAGATCCCGCGCGATGAAAACGCTCTTCAGCGTGTGATTCAGGTCGGTGAACAGCCCGGCGGCCTGTTTATGCGCGGGGGTGACGATGGTGATCTCGGAAAGGGGTTTGGGCGCGTCCTTTTTCTTCGATTTGTAGCGGTCGAATTTATAGGAACGCAGCTTCAGTCCGGCCGCCAGGTGCGCCAGGAATTCAGAATTCACATCATCTGCCAAAATCACGGCCTTTTGGATGTCCGCCGATTCCAGAACGGGAAACAGGTTTCCGCCCAGTTTTTCGGCCTCCGGCATGGCCGTGTCCTTCAAGTCGCCAAGCCCCAGACAGATTACGCGCTGGAACCCGGTCTTCTCCGGCAGGGCCAGCGTAAGCGCATTTCCGGCTTTTCCGGTGAATTTAGGTGCGCTTTCCAAGGCCCGCTTCAGCAATCCGCCGCTCTTTTTATCGAGATCCTGCGCGGCCGGGGAAAGCTTGTTCCCGGTATGGATGAAAACAACCGCGGTATCGGCGGCGGACTTGGAGGAGAATTTTATGGAGATGGACATGCAAGAATTTTTACACTGTCTTTCAAGCATCCGCCAGATTTTTTCGATCCTTCACCAACATCTCCACAACGCCCGGATCGGCGAGGGTGGAGATGTCGCCCAGTTGATCGAATTCGTTGGCCGCGATCTTGCGCAGAATCCGGCGCATGATCTTGCCCGAGCGGGTTTTGGGCAAGGCGGGGGTGAACTGGATGACATCCGGCGTGGCGATGGGGCCGATAATTCCGCGAACGGTTTTAACGATTTCCGCGCGGGTGCTCTCGGAGGGCTCCGCGCCCTCCAGCAGGATAACATAGGCGTAAATACCTTGGCCCTTGATGTCATGCGGATAGCCCACCACCGCGCTTTCAGCGACCGATTCATGCTCGTTAATAGCGTTTTCGATCTCTGCCGTGCCGAGGCGGTGTCCGGAGACATTGATAACGTCGTCCACCCGGCCCGTGATGCGGTAATCGCCGTCTGCGTCGCGTTTGGCCCCGTCGCCGGTAAAATATTTTCCGGGATAGGATGAGAAATACGTTTGCGCGAACCGGTCGTGATCGCCGTACAGCGTCCGCATCTGGCCCGGCCATGACTCCGAAATGCATAAATTGCCCTCGCACGCGCCTTCCATTTCCACGCCCTGCGCATCGACAATCACCGGGCGCACGCCGAAAAAGGGCTTTTGCGCGGCGCCGGGCTTAAGGGTATGACAGGGCAGGGGCGTGATCATATGGCCACCCGTCTCTGTCTGCCACCAGGTATCGATCACGGGGCAGCTTCCCTCGCCCACGACATTGTAATACCAAAGCCAGGCTTCCTCGTTGATCGGCTCTCCTACGCTGGCCAGAATGCGCAAGGATTTCCGGCTGTTTTTTTTCACATGCTCGTCGCCTTCCCGCAGCAGGGCGCGGATCGCTGTGGGGGCAGTATAGAAAATATTGACCTTGTGCTTGTCTACCACCTGCCAGAAGCGTGAAAAATCGGGATATGAGGGCACGCCCTCAAAAATGAGGGAAGTCGCGCCATTGGCCAGCGGACCATAAACGATATAGGAATGGCCCGTTACCCAGCCCACGTCGGCGGTGCACCAATACACCTCACCGGGGCGATAATCGAAGACGATCTCATGCGTCAGGGAGGCATAGACCATGTATCCGCCTGTCGTGTGAAGGACTCCCTTGGGTTTTCCGGTCGATCCGGAAGTATAGAGAATAAAGAGTGGGTCCTCGGCGTTCATCTTCTCGCAGGGGCAGTCGGGGGATTGACCGTCCACGATCTCATGCCACCAGACATCACGTTTGCCGGAACCCCCCTCCTTTGATTCCTCCCCCCTCGCGGAGGGGGGAGGATTAAGGCGGGGGGTGTGTTGAAACACCAGAACGTGTTCCACGCCCGCATATCCCTTCAGGGCCTCGTCGACATTGTTTTTCAGCGGCACGGTCTTCCCGCCGCGCAACCCCTGGTCGGCGGTGATGAGGATTTTCGCGCCGCAATCCTCGATCCGGTTTTTCAGGGATTCGGGAGAAAAGCCGCCGAAGACGACCGAATGCACTGCCCCGATCCGCGCGCAGGCCAGCATCGCATAGACGGCCTGCGGGATCATGGGCATGTAGATCACCACCCGGTCGCCTTTTCGGACGTTCAACTCTTTGAGCGCGTTGGCGAGTTTGCAGATTTCTTCATGGAGATGCGCGTAGGTGATGGAGGCTCCCGGGGAGCGGGGATCATCCGGCTCGAAAATCAGGGCGGTGTCGTTCGCTTTTTCCGGCAGGTGGCGGTCCACGCAATTGGAGCAGGCGTTTAAAACCCCGTCCTCGTACCATTTGATGGACACGCCGTTTTCAAAGGACGCGTTCTTAATGATCGAGGGTTTTTGAAACCACTCCAGCCGCTCCGCCATCTCGCTCCAAAACCCGTCGGGGTCTTCGAGCGAGTGTTTATACATGGCATCGTACTCCTTTTCGGAAACGAGGGCGTTTTTGAGGATAGCTGGGGAAGATTTGAAGGTCTGGGTCATGGAAAACTCCTGTTCGCGGGGGTATGCGAAGCACGCAGAAAGGAGTTTTATACCACAAGGATCGTGGGAATTTATGAGATATGAAGGAAAGAACTATCAGCGAGGATCATATCCGTAGATCTTTTTGGCTGCATTCTTTATGGTTTGCTCAGAAATAAGCTCTTCACCTTTCAATATTTTCTTTTCCAAGGCTTTATCGCTAAACTGCTCACAAATGTAGCTTACCCGTTGTTTTTCTCCTGTATTTATACAGGATTGTGCCAATGAATCCAAGCCTTTAATTCCATAGTCGAACTCATCTAAAAAGCTGTCCGGGTCTTTGTCGGTTTTTAAGCTTTCTCTATTCTCTTCTACATTTGCCCAATCCGCAATAAATTCTCTTATGTAACTTTTAATTTTTGGATGTGTGGAAAGCCCCTCAACTTTGGTCACAAGTTCATTCACTTTATTATCGAGATCTTGTTGAGTAGGCATAGCGGCTCCTTTCCGAAGTTTTTAGACATGGACAAATCTAAGATAAAAATATGGAAAAAGCAAGTGCTTTGTGATATTTATTTTCATAATTAAAAAAACTTTATGCAGAATCTTCGAGTTGTTATTGCGAGGAGCATGGATAGCTGTGCTCCTCGCAATAACGTATGAGGAACAATTACAATCCACCCATCTTGCAGATGATCTCCCATTCCTTATCCGTCACAGGAGAGACCGACAGCCGCCCTTGCCGGACCAGCGCCATATCGGCCAGCGCGGGCGTATCCTTGATTTCTTTGAGCGTCACCGGGCGGGGCAGGGGTTTGACCGCCTTCACATCCACCATGCCAAAGCGGCCTTTTTCATCCGTCGGGTCGGGATAAAATTCCTTCGCGACCTCCACAATGCCCAGGATATCCAGCCCCTCGTTGGAATGATAGAAAAAGCCCTGGTCACCCTTCTTCATGGCCTTCATGTTGTTCGCGGCCTGATAATTGCGCACCCCGTTCCATGGCTCCGTACCTTTTTTCACCTGCTGATCCCACGACCATTTGAAGGGCTCGGATTTAAACAGCCAGAAAGGCATCACGCCTCCTCGCGGACCGGACGGCCCAGAAGATCTTCAATCGCCTCGTCGATGGAGGTCTCGCCCTGAAGAACTTTGTTCACCGCCGCGCTGATGGGCATGTCCACGTTCCAGGTTTTCGCCAGGGACAAAGCCGCCTTGGCCGTATGAACCCCTTCGGTCACGGCGATGCGCGGGCCCAGGATTTCCTCGAGCGTTTTTCCCTCGCCCAACGCGAATCCCAGCGAGAAGTTCCGGGATTTCATCGAAGAGGCCGTCATGAACAGATCCCCGATCCCGCAGGGCCCCATCATGGTGTCCGCCCGCCCGCCCATGGCCGCGCTCAGCCGTGCGATTTCCGCCGCTCCGCGCGTCAGAAGGGCCGCACGCGCGCTTTCGCCCATCTTTCGTCCTGCGACGATTCCCCCGGCGATTGCGATGACATTTTTAAGCGCCGCGGCCAGCTGCGCGCCCACCATGTCGCCCGTGATGTAGGGCCGGAATCCTTTCACGGCCAGCGCTTTTTGAAGTTTCCCTGCCAAAGCCGGATGGGTTGCTGCGATCGTGACCGCGCAGGGTAGGCCGTTTGCGATCTCATCGGCGAAGGTCGGGCCCGTAAGGATAGCCAGGTTTTCATCGTCTCCCAAAGTTTCCCACGCCACCTGCGACAGCAAAAGCCCGGTGTTCAGCTCTATGCCCTTGGCGCAGATAACCACCGGCTGGTCCTTCCTCAAGAGCGGCTTGAGACCGGCCAGCGTAGCGCGTACATGCTGCGCGGGCGAAACGAGAAGAAGAATGTCGGTGGAGGCGACCTCCTGAAGATCATTCGTCGCCCTCAGAGAAGGATCGAGCGGAACGCCGGGCAGGAAAATTGTGTTTTCATGGGTGGTGTTCACGGCCTGTGCCACTTCGGGCTCGCGCGCCCAGAGAATCACGCTGCGCCCGTTTTTTGCCAGAACCTGCGCCAGGGCCGTACCCCACGCGCCCGCGCCGATGACGCCAATTGTGTCCATGCGTTCCCCGGTTTTTTAAGCCTTTACCCCTGCACCTTGGCGCGGCTCCGCGTCAGGGTCAAGGGGCCAGCGGGGGCGGGCTTTGAAATCCAGCGGGTCGGTCATTCCGCGCTTTAGCCGTTCCACGCCCGCCCAGGCGATCATCGCCGCGTTGTCGGAGCACAGATTTAGGGGAGGGGCATAGAGTTTCGCGCTTTGACTGACCGCCATGGCCTCCAAAGCGGACCGGATGGTAAGGTTTGCTGCTACGCCGCCGCTGACAACGAAGGCCGGAGCCAAAGGGCGGTACTCTTCGCGGAAACGGGTGAGGGCCCGCCCGCACCGCTCCGCAAGAATGTCCGCGATCGCCGACTGCAAAGCCCAGGCCAGCGCAGGCTTCTCATCTTCTGCGAGGGATTGCGCGTGAATCCGCACGGCGGTCTTGAGGCCGGAGAAGGAAAAATCAAGCTCCTTGCGACCCTTCATGGGACGGGGCAGGGGGAAGCGCTTTTCGGCTTCTGCTGTGTTTGTGCACTGGGCCGCCAGTTTTTCCAGGTGCGGCCCCCCCGGCCAGGGCAGGCCCATCAATTTGGCCGATTTATCAAAGCATTCTCCGCAGGCATCATCCAACGTGGTCCCCCAGCGCCGGTAGCGCCCCACATCCTCGGCCACCAAAATTTGCGTATGTCCTCCGGAAATCAGCAGCAACAGATAAGGAAAATCCAGCCCGTCGGTCAGGCGCGGCGTCAGAGCATGTCCTTCAAGGTGATTGACCGCGATAAAGGGTTTCCCCGCCGCCACCGCGATGGATTTGCCCGCGATCATGCCAATCATCAGCCCGCCGATGAGGCCGGGGCCGCAGGTCGCCGCCACCCCGTCCAAATCCCCGAAATCCAGTTTTGCCTCTGCCATGGCCTTTTCGATTAAGCCGTGCAGATAACCCAGATGCGCGCGCGCGGCGATTTCGGGGACCACCCCTCCGTATTTGACGTGCTCCGTGGTCTGGCTCAGGACAATGTTGGACAGAACACCGGTCTCGGCGCTCACCACGGCGGCGGCAGTTTCGTCGCAGCTTGTTTCAATCCCCAGAACGATCATAATAGCGGTCATAGAAGGAGTTTGGATGACAGTCAAACGGCAAACACTGAAAATTGGAACCCGCGGTTCGAAATTGGCTCTGACACAGACAGAGATGGTTCGGGCCGGCCTTCTTGCGGCGCATCCGGATTTGCAAACAGAAATCATCGTGATCCGGACCTCCGGGGACTGGACGCCGGGAGATGGTGAAATGCCTCTTGCCCCTGAAAAAGGTGGTAAGGCCCTCTTCGCAAAGGAACTCGAAGAAGCCCTGCTGGCCGGAACTATAGATGCCGCCGTTCATTCGATGAAGGACATGGATTCGAATCTGCCGCCGGGGCTTGTCCTTACTCATATGCTGCCGCGCGCAGATGCCTGCGATATATTGGTTTTCCCTGATGGAAGTCAGGTTTTCGACTCCTTGGATTCTTTACCTGCCGGATTTCGGGTAGGAACGGCCAGTGTCCGGCGTGCCTCGTTGCTGAAAGGCGTGCGCCCCGATCTGGAGATCAGTCCCGTGCGGGGAAATGTGGATACGCGGCTGGCCAAACTGCAGGGGGGAGCATTTGATGCCCTCGTGCTCGCGCTGGCGGGCCTTCAGCGTTTGGGGCTGGAAACGGATTCTATGTTGAAGCTGGACCCTGATTTTATAACGCCCTGCGCGGGGCAGGGGGCTGTGGGCATTGAAATCCGGGGGGGAGATGAGGGTCTCGTGGAGCTTCTAAATCCTCTCAGTTGCAGAAAAACCGTTTATTGTGTTTTCGCCGAACGGGCGGCGTTGCGGGCGCTCGGAGGTTCCTGCCGGACGCCGGTAGGCGCATACGCCGTGCGGGAGGGGGAGCTTATGAATTTAAGCCTGGCCGTGGGCCGTCCGGACGGCTCCTGTATCTGGCGGGACAGGGATCAGCGGCATATTTCAAGCATGGCCGAGGCCGTGGCTCTGGGAGATTCCCTGGGGCAAAAATTAAAAAATTCTCTCCCTCCGGCTGAAATGGAGCGAATCTTTGGAAAAAAAATTGAAAATGACAGGGCATGACGAGCGCTATCTAACGGGAAAGCTTCTTTTGGCTACGCCCGCCATGGGCGATCCGCGTTTCGAGCGCGCCGTCATCTACGTGTGCGCCCATGACAGCAAGGGCGCGATGGGGCTGGTCATCAATAAGGCGCTGGCTGAGATGCGTTTTGAGCATCTGCTGGGAGAGCTCGGATTCGAGCCCGATGGGCCCTCCCTTACGCCAGAGACCCGGTTCATGCCTGTCATGAGCGGCGGGCCCGTGGAGACGGGACGGGGTTTTTTACTGCATTCTCCTGATTTTTCCCGCCCTGAAACCGTCCGGATGAGCGAGGCCCTCAGCCTAACCGGCACCGTCGAGGCCTTGAAAGAAATAGCCCAAGGAAAGGGGCCGCGCGACATCATGTTTTTATTGGGGTATGCCGGGTGGGGCGCGGGTCAGCTTGACACCGAAATTAAACAGAATTCCTGGCTGGTGGCCGAGGCGGCTTCGGCTCTTGTATTTGAGAAGGATCTTGAGCGCAAATGGAGTCTCGGAATAACCGGGCTGGGAGTGGATCCGGCACAACTTTCCCTGGAACAGGGGCGGGCGTAAACGCGTCTCCCGCTCCGTTCTCTCAATACGGCACTTGATCTCCCATTTAAAAACCCTCACAATTAAAAAAGTGGCTTTTCCCTTCCCGCGCCACATTCCACTTGAAAGGCGTTCGCGCTATGAAATTCGTCGGTCTGCTTCTGGTTTTTGTAGCCACGTTCGGCGGCCTTGTGCTTACCGCTGGCGTTGAGCGGGCCATTCATCTGGTGGTGGGTGCTATTCTGCCGGCTGCGCCGGGCGAGATTGTCATCATCATGGGGTGCGCGATTGCGGCCTTTCTGATTGCCAATTCCATGGAAACCGTCAAGCATACCATGAAATATTTTGGCGCGCTCGCAAAGCCGACGGCCTACAGCAAGGATGATTATATCGAGTTAATGAGTATGCTGTTCATGGTTTTCAAACTCTCCAAAATCAAGGGCTGGCTGGCGCTTGAGAGCCATATTGAAAACCCTCATGACAGCGAAATGTTCAAGCAATTCCCGAAATTTTATAACAATCACCACGCCGTTGTTTTTCTATGCGATTATTTGCGGATCATTTCGCTGGGCAGTGACAAGCCTTTTCAGATAGAAGCCCTGATGGATGAGGAGATCAAGACCATCGAGCACCATGAGATGCATCCTGGTCACGCTGTTCAGCATATGGCGGACGGTATCCCTGCGTTGGGCATCGTGGCCGCCGTTTTGGGTGTTATCAAGACCATGGCGTCGATCACGGAACCCCCTGAAGTTTTAGGAAAGCTGATCGGCGGCGCACTGGTGGGAACTTTCTTGGGAGTTTGGCTCTCCTATGCGTTCGTTTCCCCCATTGCCGGGGCCATGACGGCCAAAGCGGAATCCGAAGTCATGTATTACAGGGCCATGAAGGTCGCAGTGATCGCCTTTTTAAGTGGTGCCGCGCCTCAGATTGCCGTGGAATTTTCCCGCAAGTTTCTGCCTCACGATATCCAGCCCACGTTCCAGGAGCTTGAGGAAAAACTGAATGCGCTGCCCGCGCCCGGATAGGAAAGGCTGCTGACATGGCGGACGCTCCGGAAAAGGAACAGCCGATCATCATCAAGAAGATCATTCAGGCCGGAGGGCACCATGGCGGGGCCTGGAAGGTCGCCTATGCTGATTTCGTAACAGCCATGATGGCCTTCTTTCTTCTTCTGTGGCTTTTGAACGTGGTGACGGATGAACAGAAAAACGCGATTTCCAATTATTTTGATGCGACCCATCCCAAGGTATCAGAGGCCAGCAGCGGTGCCGGCGGTGTTATGGGGGGGCTCAGCATGACGCCCGAAGGGGCTATGGCGACGACCGTGCAGCAGATTGCGCAGCCTCAGTCGGCGCATGCTCCATCCATGCCCGCAAAAGCCGACAAAGGGGCTTTTGAAAAACCGTCTGATAAAAAGACTAAGGAACAAAAAGAAAAAGAAGATCTGGAAAAAGCCAAAGAAAAGCTTCGTAAACAGGAGGAGGAGAAGTTTAAAGAGGTCGAGAAGCAGATCAAGCTTGCCATCGCGCAGGATCCGGGTCTGGCTTCACTTGCCAAAAATCTTATCATCGACATGACACCTGAAGGGTTGCGCATTCAAATCGTGGATGAGAAGGGGGAATCCATGTTCCCTTCCGGAAGTGCTGAAATGTACGACAAGATGCGCATGCTTATCGGGAAGATGTCCGGCGTGATCGAGAAAATGCCCAATGAGATTTCCATCCGCGGCCATACGGACAGCTCTCCATACGGCGCCAATGCAAAATACACGAACTGGGAGCTTTCCAGCGATCGCGCGAATGCCAGCCGGCGGGTTCTTTTAGAATCCGGATACCCCACCAAGAGGATCAACAACGTGGTGGGCAAAGCCGATACAGAGCATCTGGTGAAGAACGATCCTTCCAGTCCGCGTAACCGTCGTATCAGCATTATTCTGCTGCGCGAGGAGTTAACAAATCCGGACTTCGGAAAGAAGGACACGGCGGCAGGAAGCGCTGGCGATGATACTGGGTCATCAGAATCCTCTTCTGCTCCGCAAGTGCGGATCGGCACATTCCGCAAGACACCGGGCCAGGTTCAATTTCCTTGAAGGCAGATGGCTTTTGCTGCGCCTTTTGCATTCTCCCGTAACCGCGTTTGAAGTGCTCTCCTAAAAGGGGGCGGTCATCTCATAAAATATCTTTGTGCGCGGAACATCGAAAGTTTGTGCGCCTGCAGCATATATTTTATGAAACCGTTTCTTCTTTTGATCGTTGTCAAGGTTAAGACATTTTGCGTTGCGGTATACATAAATTTGATCCGGAAGCCGGAACGTTGTATGGTGGTTTCAGTTTCCACCACAAGCGTATTTCAAAGAAGATCGGGGTTCATTCAATGGAAAAGCATGCAGGTACAAAAATCATGATGGCCTGTTCGACGGTTGGTGGCGGGGTAATGTTCATTCCGGAGACGCTGGAAAGAAAAGAGCGCGTCATGTCCTACGAGGAATTCGCGGAGCTCGAAACAAGCAAGCCTCGTGGCATGCGTTTGTTCGGGCGGCGCACGGAGATCGTTCCCCCAAAGGTCAAAGTGGCCTGATCTTCCTTCAGACGCTCCGAAAAAAATTATTCGGTCGCCGGTGTTTCTGGCGGAGATTCCTGTAGAGAAGGCTCTGCGGAATCCGGCGTAACGCTCGGGGTTGCTCCCGGTTTTTCAAGGCAGTCCAGAACCCACACATCATAGATCGGGTGATCCATCGGCGATAAGCCCGGCGACGATGCGAACATCCATCCGCTGAATACCCATTCCGCTTTGTCGAGAGTGGGCGCGGCCTGCTCTGAGGGGAGCGTTTCCTCTGGCCCCTTTATCTCCCAGATCTGGAGGAAGGCGGCGGATTCAGGTTGATCTATGGGGGAAGCTTTCCGGCAGGCCCGGATCTTCACATGGAGGGCTCCGAATTGGACCGTGCTTCCCACCTCGGCCTCAAATGTGCGGGTGCGCGCTGTGATTTTATCCAGGGAGCGCAGGCGGACGACGGGATAGTCGATCATCTCCCGCGCGCCCACGCCCGGTTGCGCGGTCATGCAAGCAAGAAGAAGGAGGAAAAGAAATCCAGCCTTATTCTTCAGGCGTGGATATTTCCGGTTCCTGTGCGGGTGCTGGTTCATGGATTTCATCGCCATCAGATTCATTCACTTTATCCTTCTTTTGGTCTTTGCCATCTTTCATCGAAAAGATGAACTGACCAAGCAGCTGTTCCAGATTTTGGGGCGCTTGCGTATAGGCGATCCGGCCTCCATTGGGAATTGTCTCTTCATCCCCACCGGGTTCCAGCGCCAGGTAACGCCCGCCCAAAAGGCTTTGGCTGCTGATAAGGGCGGCTGTGTCCGTAGGGAGTTGCAGGCTTGGCGCGATGCTCATATGGACCCGGGCCAGAAAGCTATCGGGCACCAGCTCTACCAGTGTAACCGCACCCACTTTTACGCCGCTGATCTGGACATCGTCGCCCGCCTGCAAGCCGCCAATGCCTGAAAAATCGGCGGATACTTCGTAGCCTTCCGGCGTCGCGACGCCTCCGGCCTTGTAGCTGTAAAGCAGGAATGCTCCCGCTATGAACAGGACCGCGGCCCCGAGGATCGTTTCTATCAGACTGCGTTTCATAATGGAGTTCCTTATCTAATTATTGCGGCGGCGTCCAGGCTTCGTAATCCCCTGTGGCGGCAGGGCGCTTGCCGCCCTCCAGCAAATGTCCCGGCGGCCGGTAAGCTTGGTTCGTGCCTGTGCGGTTGGGGATATGCGGCTTTTGCCACGGGCGGCGGAAGGATTCGGCTTGCTCGGCGGGGATCACATCGGTCTGGTGGTGCAGCCATCCATGCCACTCCGCGGGGACAGTGCTGGCCTCGGGCGCGCCCTTGTAGAGAACCCAGCGGCGCTCATGCCGGTAGCCCTTGATGGGCCGTCCGCGGTAATAACGATTGCCGGACTGGTCCGTTCCGACCAGCGCGCGGCGGCGGGTCCAGGTGAAGAAGAGGATATGCGCGGGCGATAAGGCCCCTAAAAAATTGAGTAATCCCATATGATTGCTTGCCACATCCTTGTGTTTACAGCCGCCGGAAAGTATGGCAGATCATCAGGCAGGGGGGAAGGCTTTTATGACAGGAAAAAACATGGATATAAGGGAAAAACTCCGGGAGCTGGGCTACGAGCTGCCCGCCGTTGCCGCTCCGGCGGCGAATTACGTGCCTTGGGTGATCGCTGGCGATTTGTTGTTTGTTTCCGGGCAGATTCCCTTTCTGAACGGACAGAAAATGCATCTGGGCCGGGTCGGGGAAGATCTGAGCCTGGAAGAAGGGGTGGAAGCCGCCCGGGCCTGTGCCCTGAACATCCTCGCGCAGGCGAATTCCGCCGTGAATGGGGATTGGTCGCGGATAAAGCGCTGCGTGAAACTGGGAGGCTTCGTAAATTGCACCCCGGATTTCACGGATCATCCGAAAATCGTCAACGGCGCCTCCGACCTGATCGGGGCCCTGATGGGAGAGAGCGGGAAGCACGCGCGTTTCGCGGTGGGCGCCTCCAGTCTGCCCCTGGGCGTGGCCGTGGAGATCGAAGCTATTTTTGAGATTTCCTCCTGAATTTACCGCTTCTGGGGTGCGGTGTATTGACGGCGAACACCGTCTGGTTTACGGCATCAGGGAAGACATGCTGGTTCTTCTCCAGAACCCTTACCATTACCGGGATTTACAACAGGAATGATCATCACAACC
>JAIOYC010000038.1 GCA_021741325.1 Alphaproteobacteria bacterium | reverse complement strand
GCGGATCGATACGGCTCTGGCAGGGGACGAGCGTTACGCCCCGCTCCTGAAAGAGCTGGGCCTTTCTTCCCGCTGCATGCCGTTTGCGGACCGGGGGGAGAAAATTTTAGTCGCCAAGGCGTATTAAAGCTTGTGGATAAAAACGCGTGATCTTTGGGCCGCTTCGGGCTATACTCGGGCTTGGCGAATTCTCGCATCCGTTCATAGCTCACCATTTCGATGTCCCTGTTTCTGAAAATATTGAGTCCGGCCTTTTTGTTTGCCGTGCTTCTGATACCGGGAGCCGCGTCCTTCGCCGCGCCCGGCGAAACGCCGCCCGCGCCGGTGGTGGACATTATCCCTGCTCATTCGCTTCAGGACGGGGCGGTGGGCAAGGATCTCAATATCGAGACCCATCCGCCGCTGCGCCTGACGCCTGACAAATCCGAATTGCTGCGCATAGACCGGAAGGCGTCGGCCATTATTGTGGGCAATCCCGCCCATGTCAGCGTCCTGGCCGACACCGCTCATACGCTGGTGATCGTGCCGCGGATGCCGGGAGCCACCTATTTCACGGTTCTGGATGAAAAGGGAGAGGTCATCATGGCGCGCCATGTGATCGTTGCCAGCCCCAAAGAAAAATACATCCGGATACGCCAGTCCTGCGCCGGCGCGGAGAAGGCCTGCGAACAAACACAGGTGTATTTTTGTCCCGATATGTGCCACAAGATAAGCTTGGTCTCCGGGGAAAGCGAACCACCTCCGGCGGCCGCGCCATCCACTGAGCCGCCTCCGCCGCCCACGGAAGAGGATACGGAAACCGGTGATGCTCTGCCTTGATTTTCTGTGGTGCCGCCCAAAACGAAAAAGGATTTAAAAGAACGCCATGTCCAGATTGTTGAGATATTGCCTTCCTGTGCTGACCGGCATAACCCTCGCGGCCTGCCAGACCGTGCCGTCTGAAACCGGAAACCCCGCGATGGACGCCGCCATTTCAAAAGCAGCCCGGACCGCCGTGGTGCAAAAGGCGCCGCAAACCCTCTCTTCACTGGAAAACGCCTATAAGCGCCAGAGCGACGATCCCCTGGCAGCCACCGATTACGCGGCGGGCCTACGCCGGGAAGGCCGTCTTGAAGAGGCCGCCGCGCTGCTGAAGCCTTTCGCGGAGAGTGAAGATACTCCGTCCGTGACGAAATCCGAATTCTCCGCCATCCAGCTGTCCCTGGGCAATCACAAGGACGCGGAGCGCTACGCACAAAAAGCCATCCGCCAGGATGAGAACAATTATGAGGCTTATCAGAATCTGGGCGTGGCGCTGGACGCACAGGGGATGCACGACAAGGCGGAGCGGGCGTTCCGCAAGGGGCTCGATATCTGGCAGGGCGATCCCACCACCATCATGAACAATCTGGCGCTGAATCTGACATCGCAAGGCTATCTGGAAGAGGCGGCGGAAATTCTTCTGAAGGCCCAGGCGCTGGCTCCCGAAAAAATCGAGATCGAACGCAACCTGAGGATCGTCAACGCCCTGCAGCAATCGCAGAGCGGCACGGCCCCCAAGCCGGTAAAAAAGCCGGACGCTTCGTAAGATAAAAAGGAAGCGGCGTTCTTACGCCGCGCCCAGCGCGCTTAGAATCGCAAAAACCCCCAGGATTAATCCGCTGTGGAAAATGAAGAATCCCACGGATTGTTTCAGGGTGCGTTTTTTGGAAAAGTCGAACAGGCCATCGAACATGATAAAACTCTCTCTGTGTGCATACGGGAAATATGTCCTGTGTATGACGAGAGGCGCGGAAAGTCAACAAATTCCGTCTGTTTTTTGCGCAAAAAAAACCGGACGCCCGCAAGAGCGTCCGGCCCAGGAGGTTTAATTTTTATTATTTGTTGCCAAGGGTGGTCAGGTAAGCCACGACCACCATGCCGAGCATCACATTCACGCTGTAGGCGAGATATATACCGACAAGCGCAATGATCACGGCCATGAGGTCGTTGGTCATTTTTTTCCCTGAGAGCACCATCGAAGAAAGAAGAAGCACCCATCCCGTACCGATCAGGGTATGAATGTTTCCGCCTTCAAAGAATCCTCCCACGACGCCGTCGATCATGCCGAATGCATGAAGATAATGGCCCAGGAAGGTCGACAGGCCCACCAGCAGGATCGTGTGGAACAGATAAAATCCAAACGCCCCTGTGAGGGACCGGGTTTGTGCAAGATTTGTTATGTGTGAAAACATGAACATCCTCCTTTTGGTTTGCACTCAAATGCCTTCATGAAGACAATCCCCGCGAAGGCTCTACGGCATGTCCGGAAGAATGTTCTAAACCGTTCTTCGCGAACGTCCGAATTCTGTGAATTATGCGTCCTCCAATTCCGTATCCCAGTAGAGAAAATCTCCCCAGCTTTGATGCAGGAAATTCGGGGGAAATTTCCGCCCGTGCTGCTGCAGCTCATGCAGCCCCGGACGCCGCGGTTCCGTCACCGGATACATCCCCACTTCGCGGGGAAGGCGGTTTCCTTTTTGCGTGTTGCAGCCCCGGCATGCCGCAACAATATTTTCCCAGGTGGTGCGCCCGCCCCTTGAACGGGGCACGACATGGTCGAAGGTCAATTCATGCGTTTTGAAATCCTCCGCGCAATACTGGCACATCCATTGATCCCGCAAAAAAACATTGAAGCGCGTAAAAGCGGGGCTGGAGGCCATGGGAATGTAATCTTTAAGGGCAATAACACTGGGAAGTTTCATCTCGAAGCGGGGGGACCGCACCACCCGGTCATATTCTGAAACCACCGTTACGCTTTCCCGAAAAATTGCTCTCACCGCATCCTGCCAGGACCAGAGAGAAAGCGGATAATAGCTGAGAGGCCTGTAATCCGCATTCAGGACCAGAGCGGGACAACGCTCCAGAGATGATATCGCATGAGTCATTCCATAGGCTCCTTTCCGTTCAACCGTTGCAGTTGCGGCGGAGGCCTTTGTAGGGAGGGGCCCGTTATGAGGCGGGCAATAAAGGCCTCGCATTCCATACTTACAGTATAGCACGAAACAGCGTTAAACATAAGGATTCGGAATAGCTTAAAACAACTATCCATGCTGCACGCCACAAATTTCCGTATTGCAGCAAAATCGTGTTTATCTTTGCGGCTTTTTCTCCCCAAAGCGGAGTCAAAAAATTTGAATCACCGAGGTCGGAGCGAAAGGAAATCAGACACTTTCCTCCCGTCATCGCCTGAATGGGCGAGAGCCCATTCTAAGGCGATCCATGGATCCCCCCTAGGATCCGCTTCACGGATCCTAGGGGGGACAACGAAGAACAGATCCGATTGTTTTGGGAATGGCTGTAAAGCCATTAAAATATCAAGCTCCAAGGACCGCCTTTAAAAAAGCCAATCCGCTGTTCATGCCTTGCGGATCAATGCCGTGCATCAAGCCCGGCGTCGTGTGCCCGCTCACAGTCAAGCCCGCCTTTTTCAAAATCTCCATGGCGTGATGCCATGCCGTGACAGGCACCACGGTATCGGCGTCACCGTGAATAAGATGGATGGGCGGCTTGCGGAATTCATCAGGATCCTGGATCAGGCCTTCCTCGCCCACCAGCGCGCCGGAATAACCCAGAATACCCGCGAGCTTTTCCGGATAGCGGGAGCCCTCATAGAGGCTCATCATCGTGCCCTGCGAAAAACCCACCAGCGCGGTTTTGGCGGCGGGAATATTGAAGCGCGCACGCTGCTCCGTGATGAAATTCTCGAGAATGGGCGCCGCCGATTCCACGCCCCTCAGAATGCTTTCGGGCGTCCATTCGCGCAGGGAAAACCATTGATAACCGAAAGGGGCCATGTCGCAGTTAAAGGGCGCATCTGGAGAGATCACGACAGCCTCAGGCAATTTATCAGCCCATGCGGGAACAAGGGACATCAGATCGCGCCCGTTGGAGCCCAGCCCGTGCAGCAAAAGGATAAGATGCCGGGGTTCCTTTCCGGAAGCCGGAAGATGCTCGTAAAAATTCGTGATTTTACCTTGGCTCATGCCTCCCGGTTTAGCACGTTCGGCGATCTCTCAAAAGGGCTATTTGCCCAGCCCCATCCCTGTGGCACACTGGAGGGGATGAAATACGATCTTCTGCATATCCAGGGGAAACCCTATGTTCTCGTTCCGCTGCATGATTTCCGGACCCTGACAGGAAACGGATCGCCGGAGGATCTGCCACCGGACATCCTCGACCGGCTGGCCGCGCGGCAGGAACATCCGCTGAAAATCCTGCGCGGGCATCGCGGCCTGACGCAGGCCCAGCTGGCAGAGAAATCAGGACTGTCTCGCCCCTATCTGACCGAGATCGAACGCGGCAAGAAAGACGGTTCCGTTCGCGCCCTGAAAGCGCTGGCCGAAGTTCTGGGCGTGCAGTCAGGGCTGCTGACCTAAACACAGCGCGCTTTTCCTTGGCCGCCCTGTGGAAAGAATGCTATCCCTGAACCCATGATTCCCCGCCTGTCCGCCCAAGCCCGTCCGATTCTTCTGCCCGCCGTTCCTGCCCTGGCGGTCAACCCGCGTCACGCGGCGCTGCTAACGGCGGAGGGGGAGCTGCAAACCGTGCCGCACGAACAGGCGCGGCTTTTTCTCCATAAACAGCCGGTTCTGCTCTGCCATGGCCCCTATACACGGCAAAAGCTGGGGCTCGAAAATTTTTCGACCTTTGACGTGCTAGAGCTGTTCGCGTTCGTTCATCCCGCGATTTTCTGCACGCCCACCCCGGCGGGATTGTGCAAAATTCTGGGGCTTCCGGGGCCGGAATCCTTCGAGGACACGCCGCTCGTCCTGATGGACATCGCGCGTGCCCTGTTGTCGGATATACGCAAAGCGCCTGCGGATTCCCAAGGGGAACTTCTTGAAATCGCGCGCATCATGGGATTGCAGGGAAAGGGTTGGCCGTGGGCGCCGTTTGTATTTGATGCACTGGGAGAAATTTATGATCCGGCCGTTCCGCTGAATTCGAAAACCGCCCTCAATGTCTGGAAATCCCTGCCGGAATGGGCGGAGGAAGCCCCGGAGCCGCCGCCTTCCCATTTCCCGCCAACCGACGGGGAAACGCAAGATCGCCTCCGGAAGCTTCTGGGTGAGAATGCCGAGGAACGCCCGGAGCAAAAAGAATATGCCAGAAACATCGCCGCCGCCTTTGCCCCCTTATCGCCGCCCGCGCAGGGCGAAGAGGCCCATCCTCCTCATATCGTGCTGGCGGAAGCCGGAACGGGCGTGGGCAAGACTCTGGGATATCTGGCACCCGCGAGCGTCTGGGCGGAAAAAAACAAGGGGACCGTGTGGATCTCGACCTTCACGCGCAACCTCCAGCGGCAGATCGATCAGGAGCTCACCCGCCTGTATCCGGACCCCGTCCTGAAGGATTTACACACCGCCGTGCGCAAGGGGCGGGAGAATTATCTGTGTCTTCTGAATCTTGAAGATTCAGCCAATGCGGCGGGCCTGGCGCATACGCCGCCTCAAGCGGTTGCCGCCGGACTCATGGCGCGCTGGGCGGGCGCAACCCGGGACGGGGATCTTACGGGCGCGGATTTCCCCGGCTGGCTGCCGGGGCTTCTGGGATATGCGCACACGGCGGGCCTGGCCGACCGGCGCGGGGAATGTCTCTATTCCGCGTGCGATCATTACCGGAAATGCTTCGTCGAGCGGTCGGTGAGGAAGGCCGCGCACGCGCGGATCGTCGTGGCCAACCATGCGCTTGTGATGATCGGCGCGGCTCTGTCGGGCCCCGGAGAAACCATGCCCGCGCGCTATGTCTTCGATGAGGGGCATCATTTGTTCAACACAGCCGACAGCGCGTTTTCAGCGCATCTGACCGCGCGGGAAACGCAGGATCTCCGCCGCTGGATTTTAGGGGCCGAAGGGGGGCGGCGCAGCCGCGCGCGGGGCCTGAAACGCCGGGCCGAGGATCTGGCCGTGGGAGATGAGCCCGCAGAGCGCGCCTTGCGGCTTATCGTGGAAGGGGCAACCTGTCTGGCCTCCGAGAACTGGGGACGCCGCCTGAAAGAGAATATTCCCGACGGTCCGGCGGAAAAATTCCTGGCGCTGGTCTACCGGCAGGTCACCGCGCGGACCCGGGGACGGGAGAGCTCCTATTCCCTGGAAACGGAGGTCTTCCCCCTGATCGGGGAAATGCCGGAACAGGCAGCTTCGTTCCGGAAGGCGCTGCAGAAGCTGCGCAAGCCGATGAAGGATCTCGCGGCGATCTTCCGCGAAAGGCTGATCGCCGATCAGGGATTTTTGGACAGCGACACGCGCGGCAGGCTGGACGCCGTCAGCGGCGCTCTGACCCGGCGCGCCGATATGGTCCTGCAGCCCTGGATCTCAATGCTGGAAAGCCTGGAGAAAAATGCGATCGCCCCGGAGGTCGTCCAATGGATGGAAATCGAGAAAATCGACGGGCGGACACAGGATCTGGGCCTTTACCGCCATCACATCGACCCGATGAAATTATTCGCGGATTCGCTGCGCCCGCATGTGCACGGCATGGCGGTGACATCCGCGACCTTGCGCGACAGCGCGCAAAACGAGGAGCAGGGATGGGAAAGCGCGGAGCGAGCGTCCGGCACGGCCTGGCTTTCGCCGGAATCGCTCAGGCTGGCGGTGAACTCGCCGTTCGATTACGCCGCGCAGACGAAAATCCTTGTCATCAACGACGTGCGCAAGGACGATCCGGCGCAAGTGGCTGCGGCCTACGGAGCACTTTTTGCCGCATCCGGCGGGGGCGCGCTTGGCTTGTTCACATCCATTGCGCGACTGCGGGCCGTCCAGGAGACCATCGCGCTTCCCCTGGAAGAACAGGGCATCCATCTCTACAGCCAGCATGTGGACGATATCGACGCGGGCACCCTGGTGGACATGTTCCGGGAAGACGAAAATTCCTGCCTTCTGGGGACGGACGCCGTGCGCGACGGCGTGGACGTTCCGGGGCGTTCGCTGCGCCTGATGGTGTTCGATCGCGTGCCGTGGCCCCGCCCGACCATCCTGCACAAGGCAAGACGGGAGGCCTTTGGCGGACGCGGATACGATGAGATGCTCACCCGCCTGAAACTCAAGCAAGCCTTTGCCCGCCTGATCCGGCGCGGCACGGACCGGGGCGTGTTCGTAATGCTGGATTCGATGCTGCCGTCACGGCTCTATCCCGCGTTTCCGGAAGGGGTGGAAATTCATAAAACCGGGCTGGCCGAGGCGGTTTCAATCCTCAGGGATTTTCTTAAATAACCGCATGTGGCATCAATTACACATCTCCTGAATCGATTGGGTCTTGATGTGAATCGAGCGATCATGGTAGTCAATCGGGATGATGAAAAACACCCGCCTGCCCCTCCAAAAGTCCCCTCTTAAAGCTTTGGGGATCGTTCTTCCCTTGGCCGCACTGGCTTTTACCGGCGGATGTAACTCCACCAATACAGAGGCCAAATACCCCACCGGCTATGACCGGGAAACGACGGGCGGAGATATTTACGGCGAGAGAGAGAGCATCTTCGGCGCGGACGGTCTGAATATTCTGGGCCGGAAAAAAGACGACGATTCTGGGAACACGGGCATCGGGGTGAACAGCTTCTTGTGGCGCGCCTCCCTCGACACGGTTTCCTTCATGCCGCTGGCCAGCGCGGACCCTTTCGGCGGGACGATCCTGACGGACTGGTATACGCCCGAAGGCACGGAGAAGGAACGCTTCAAGCTTAACGTCTTTATCCTGGACCGCCAACTCCGCTCCGACGGCGTGCAGGTGCGCGTCTTCCGGCAAATCCTTAAAGGCGGCGCCTGGAAGACACGATTCTTACCCGTGCGCGCCAGCTTCGCATGACACAAGCGGGCCCCGTCGAATAACAGGGGTTTGAACACCATAACTCCGATAAAAAAAATGACCATGAGCGGTCCCGGCATTCCTGTTTTTGTCATCTCCCTGTCCGGGGAAACATCCCGGAGGGAATCCGTAAAAACCCAGCTGGGCCGGCTGGGGATCCCCTTTGAATTTTTCGACGCGGTGGATGGCCGGGGAATGGATGTAAAAACCCACCCCGCCTATGACGGTCCGCGCAGGATACGCTGCTTCGGCAAGCATTTGACCGGCGGAGAGTTGGGATGTCTCCTGTCCCATAAGGCCCTGTATGAGACTATTCTTGAAAACAATCTGGACCTGGCCTTGATCCTTGAGGATGACGTGATCCTGGAAGACGATTTTAAAATCGTTCTGGAAGACGCAAGAAATAAAACGGATCGTTTTGATATTCTCCGTTTTCTGGGGAGTCCCAAGGTGATGAACCGGGCCCACCGGGACGTTTTTTCCATGGCGGGGATATATCGCGCCGTGCGGATGCCGACCGCCCCGGGGGGAGCGCATGCCTATCTGATCACTCACCGCGGCGCACGGATCATGCTCCAACATCTGCAGAAAAATCCATTTCCCATTGATACGCTGATCGGCCGAACCTGGCAGACGGGACTCGAGGTTTTGGCTGTAAAGCCCGGATTGGCTAAACAAAATCTGGATTTCATATCAGCCATCGAAACGGATCGTTTTGATAAAAAGATCAATCTTCCGCCCCTTAAAAAGGCGATCTTCCTTCTGACGCGGGGCCTCTTCAAGATTTCAGAAGCCGCGGGCAAACGCTTTATATACTGGTCCCGGTTTTACGGCCCCCGCAATCTTGTGAAATAAAGATGTGAAATAAAGAAAAACCCGGTCTGCCGATTGGAGAGAAGGCAGACCGGGCTTCCGTGGGTCGCCCGGGCTCAAGGGGTTCTGGGTCTGAGCCGCGGACTGTGGAGAACCTTATGCATGTTCCGGATTTCGCACCGGCTTTTCAAAAACCTTTCTTTCTCTATTCCGGATAGATGATTTTGCGATCAGTGTCGTCCGGGTTATAGGGACGCAGCCTTAGGCCAATTCCGATGCCTATCTCCCGCTCCTCATGCACGAACGAGAGATTTCCCAGCATCAGGGCCGTTTTTTGAAGCCGCCCTGCCACCTTTCCGGGCTCGCCGTCCCGAAACAGGACGGCAAACCGACCGCCGCCGAAATAACCCGGAATATCCATTTCCCGAACCTTGCCCTCGATCGTGCGCGCCATAAGGTTTAGGCATCCTTTCAGAGCGCCCGGGCCATGGTCCCGCAGGATCGATTCGTAATTTTCAACATCAATAAAAACCACCAACCCGCCCGTCCCTAGACCGCGCCTGACCGCCGCGATTTCGCGGCGCAGGGCCTTGGAAAAGCCTTTCCGGTTGTAAAAGCCCGTTTCCTCGTCAATGACATTCAGGCTTTCCAGCGCCTGAATCCGACGATTCTGGGCAGCAATGGTTTTTTGCGCCTGCCCGAGCAAATCCATCATATCCGCCACCCCTGCCATGGCCGGGGCGTGATCGGTATGAAAAGAATGAATATTCATGGTTTTTTCCTGTTTTGCCTCACTTCAGGACAATGCGAAGATCGTGCCAATTCCCTCTTTCTTAAAGGGCATGTCTTTTCAAATGATTACAGAAAATTTTCCCGATTATCCCCAACAGCCGGAAGAGGCGCACCCCAGCCGGTGCACGAATTTTCCGTTTGGGGAGGAAGATTTTTCCGCTATGATCGAAAAGCTCTGCATTTCAAGACTTCCATGAAGATTTTAGATGACATCCTCAGGTTCTTTTCTCGTCGGACTTTCCTGCCTCCTTATTCTGGTGTGCCCGGCAGGCGCACAGGATCTGCCCCTCAAGGCGCCTGAAGCCGCGGCGCATCTGGCGCCTCACAAAGCCCTATATGAAGTCACGCTGGTCAGCACACGCAGCGGCTCCCAGGTAATCAACGTGGCTGGTAAAATGCTTTACGAATGGCAGCCGGACTGCGAGGGATGGTTGTCCAATCACCGTTTTGACCTTGTCTATGAATATGCGGATACGCCCGCAATGAAGGTCCAGAGCGATTTTTCAACCTATGAGACCTTCGATGGGCGGACGATGGATTTCGCCTCAACCAGAAAGAACGACAACGCGCTGTTTCAGGAACTGCGCGGCCATGCCCAGATAGGCAGAAACCCGGATAAAAAGGGCGGGGAAGCGGTCTATACCCTTCCCGGAGATCTCTCCTTCGATCTGCCGGAGGGCGGATTGTTTCCCATGAGCCATACGCTGGGCGTCCTGGACCGTATAAAACAGGGCCATGCCGTTTACAGCGCCGTCGTGTTTGACGGCAGTGACGAGAATGGGCCCGTGGAAATCAACACCGTGATCGGGCAGCCTGTGGATGCGCTGAAAATTCTAGGCCCTCACCTTCCCCCGGAAGTCGACACTTCCTTGCTGAAAACGCCGGCCCGGAGACTGCGCTTGGCGTTCTTTCCCCTTGAGGACACCGCCGATACGCCGGACTATGAAATGGGCATTATTTTTCACAATAACGGCATCATCAGTGATATGCTTATAGACTATGAAGGTTTCAGCATCACCCAAAAGCTGATCGCGCTGGAAAGCCTTGATACGGCCTGCAAGAGCCCCACCCCCTGATCCCTGGAAAAACAATGAGTGAAAAGAAGGTATTGATCGTCGAGGACAATGAGCTGAACATGAAGCTTTTCCGGGATTTGCTGGAAGCCCACAATATAGGGACCGTCCAGACAAAGGACGGGCGGGAAGTTCTGGAGCTGGCCCGCGCGCACAAGCCTGACCTTATTTTAATGGATATCCAGCTGCCGGAGACATCAGGGCTGGAAGTCACGAAATGGCTGAAGGATGACGAGGAGCTGCGCTCTATTCCGGTTGTTGCGGTTACGGCCTTTGCGATGAAGGGGGATGAGGAAAAAATCCGCGAGGGCGGTTGCGAGGATTATCTTTCCAAGCCCATTTCCGTGAGCGAGTTCATGCATGTCGTGAATAAATATCTGAACAAGCCTTAAGGAAGCACCAAGTTCATGTCCGCCCGCATTCTCGTTGTTGATGACATCCTGCCCAATGTGAAGCTGCTCGAAGCCAAGCTGAGCAGCGAATATTACGATGTCATTACCGCCACCAACGGGCCCGAGGCGCTGGAAAAAATCGAACGGGACAAGCCGGACCTGGTCCTTCTGGACGTCATGATGCCCGGCATGGACGGGTTTGAGGTCTGCGCGCGAATCAAGGCCCGACCCGATCTCGCCCATATTCCCGTCGTGATGGTCACAGCCCTCACCGACAGCGAGGACAAGGTGCGCGGTCTGGAAGCGGGGGCGGACGATTTTCTGAGCAAGCCTATCAATGACACGGCCCTGATGGCGCGGGTGCGCTCTCTGGTGCGGCTCAAAATGGCGCAGGACGAATGGCGCATCCGCGAAAATACCGCCAGCCAGCTGGGAGTCGTCGGCTCCTCCTCCACGGTCATGGAAGAGCCGGTGGTGGCTGCTTCCATCCTGGTGGTGGACGATCAGGATTTTGAAAAAACCAAGATCCGGGAATCCCTGAGCAAGGATCAAAATACGGTGGTAATCGTGGACAACGGCGCCGAAGCCCTGCAGCTGATCGAGGAAAGAAGTTTCGACGTTTTTGTGATCAGCCTGTCCCTGGAGAACGAGGACGGCCTGCGGCTGTGCTCTCACCTTAAGACCAACGAACGCAGCCGGATTATCCCGATTTTAATGATCGGAGAAGAGCGGCAAATGGACCGAATCGTCCGCGGCCTGGAAATCGGCGTGCACGACTATATCCTGACGCCGCTCGACAGGAACGAGCTTCTGGCGCGGGTAAAAACCCAGATTCGCCGCCGCCGTTTCCAGAGAAAGCTCCAGTCCAGCTATGAAATCAGCCTGTCCATGGCCCTGACCGACAGCCTGACGGGCCTTCACAACAGGCGCTATATGGAAGTGCACTTGGAGAAGCTGCTGGAGAAAAACGTTCAAAGCCGCAAATCGCTGGCGATTCTTCTTTTGGACATCGACCATTTCAAGCAGGTGAACGATTCGTACGGCCATGGCACAGGCGATGAAATCCTGAAAGAGTTCGCGGGCCGCCTGCGCCAGAATTTACGCAGCTTTGACCTGGTGGTACGGCTGGGTGGGGAAGAATTCGTGGTGATTCTGCCCGACGTTACCGAAGCGCGGGCCCATATGATCGCAGAGCGGCTCCGGCGATTCATCGCGGACCGCCCCTTTTCGGCCCGCACGCCGGACGGGCCGTTGTCGATCACGACTTCGATCGGGGGATTGATGATTCAGGGCGAAAAACTCCCCGTAGAGGATATTCTCCAGCGGGTCGACAAATGCCTCTACGCCGCCAAGGACGGCGGGCGCAACTGCACGGTTTTTGAAGAAACCGGCAAACTGAACCCTGAAGAATTCATGCAGCGGGAACGCGGCGAGGAAGAGTAAAACCCATCCCCCCTTGCCACTCATGGTAGAAAAAAGGGGTTGTTCCTGAAATTTTGTTGCGAATTTCCTGTGCGCCATTTTGGGGACATCCCTGTTTTTAAATGCCCAAAGAAGACGTTAGAGAGTCCTCCACCGTTTTTTTGAGAATAAGATCCTATGGGCTCCAACCACGACATGTAGTAGGGTATCCAAAGACTAAACGCTACGGCTGGTGTCCGGGCACAAGCTCCCGGGAGTCACGCCGTATCTTTGATCTTTCCATTTTTATCCTTCACCGGATATCATGCCATTTTACTTTGAGGAGTACTCATGTTTGACATCGCTCAAATGGAGAAGGGAAATCGTGTTCAGATTGACCGGAGCCGCGACGCCTATCTGACCAATTTCGGCAAGGCCACCCTGACCGACCGCTATTTGATGCCCGGAGAATCCTATCAGGATCTCTATGCCCGCGTGGCCATGTACTACGGCGACGATTCGGCCCATGCCCAGCGGATCTACGATTACATCTCGAAGCTTTGGTTCATGCCTGCCACGCCCGTCCTGTCCAACGGCGGCACGAGCCGTGGCCTTCCTATTTCCTGCTTCCTGAACGAGACGGGAGATTCGCTTGAGGATATCGTGTCCTTGTGGAACGAGAATGTCTGGCTGGCAAGCCTCGGCGGCGGAATCGGGTCTTACTGGGGCAATGTACGCTCCATCGGGGAAAAGGTCGGGCGCAACGGCAAAACATCGGGGATCGTGCCCTTTATCCGCGTCATGGATTCGCTTACCCTGGCGATTTCGCAGGGATCCCTGCGGCGCGGCAGCGCGGCGATCTATTTGCCGATCTGGCACCCGGAGATTGAAGAATTCATCGAACTGCGCCGCCCCACCGGCGGCGACCCGAATCGCAAAGCCCTGAACCTGCACCACGGCGTTCTGGTGAACAACCGCTTCATGCAGGCCGTGGAGAACGACGACGAATGGGCGCTGAAATCGCCCAAGGACGGGGCCGTGATCGACCGCGTGAGCGCGCGCGACCTGTGGATTCGTCTTCTCACCGCGCGAATCGAGACGGGCGAGCCTTATATCATCTATATCGATCATGTGAACGACCAGATTCCGGCTCATCACCGCATGGCGGGCCTGAACGTGAAGATGTCCAACCTGTGCTCGGAGATCACCCTGCCCACGGGCAAGGATCATCTGGGCAACGACCGGACGGCCGTGTGTTGCCTCTCCTCGCTCAATCTGGAAACCTTTGAGCAATGGCAGGATCACCCGACCCTCATCGAGGATGTGATGCGCTTCCTGGACAATGTCCTGTCCGACTTCATCGCCAAGGCGCCTGATTCGATGAAACGTGCCAAATACGCCGCCATGCGCGAGAGATCCGTGGGGCTGGGCGTCATGGGATGGCATTCCTTCCTGCAATCCAAGATGATTCCGATGGAAGGGGTCATGGCCAAGGTCTGGAACCGCCGGATGTTCCAGCATATCAAGCGCCAGGCGGACGATGCCTCGGTCAAGCTCGCCCATGAGCGCGGGCCCTGCCCGGATGCCGCCGATTACGGCATTATGGAGCGGTTTTCCAACAAGATCGCGATCGCGCCCACAGCCAGCATTTCCATCATCTGCGGAGGAGCATCGCCGGGGATCGAGCCCAATGCGGCCAACGCGTTCACGCACAAGACCCTCTCGGGATCCTTCCCCGTCAAGAATAAATACCTGGCGGCCCTCCTGGAGGAGAAAGGCCACAACACCGAGGATGTGTGGTCTTCCATCTTCACGAATGAAGGCTCGGTCCTGCATCTGGATTTCCTCTCGCAGGAGGAAAAAGACGTCTTCAAGACCGCCTTCGAGATCGACCAGCGCTGGCTGATCGAGCACGCCGGCGACCGCTCGGCCTTCATCTGCCAGGCGCAGAGCCTGAACGTCTTCCTGCCCGCCAATGTCCACAAGGCGGAACTGCACCGGATTCACTGGGATGCGTGGAAAAAAGGCGTGAAATCGCTGTATTATTGCCGCTCCAAATCCATTCAGCGGGCGGAAAGCGATGCGTCCTGGAAGCGCGCACAGGCCGGAGAAATGCCCAAAGACGCCCGGGAACCGGAGCTGGGCGAGGAGATGAAATACGAGGAATGCCTGGCGTGCCAGTAGCGCGTCTTATAGCGCTCTTTCAATGCTCTCTAAAATCCCGGCTTATGCCGGGATTTTTTATTTGCCTTCGAAGTCGACAATGCCGTGGCTTTCATTGCGAAAGATTTTGAATATTGACATATGTTATCTTTTGGGTATAACTTTCATGGAAAACAGGAAGGTTGTACAATGAATGATGACGAAATTGTAGCGCGGTATTGTAAACAAGCCGCACACATGGCATGCCTTAGCGAAATTTTCTGGAAGTATAGAGACGCATTGCCAGCCAACCCCGATTGGACGCCGGAACATGTCCGTTCTCTTCGTTTATCTAATAATACCGATCCGGATTTTTTGGAGAAGGCTGAGGAGTTTGACTCTATAAGAGAAGATTATGGAGCTGCACTTCACGAAACGAGAGAGCGCCTTCCTGATGGAACCATAAAACTACCTGCGCTTGAAAATATAGGCCCCAAAGAATCCATATTTCGTATCAGGATTGCGAAAAGCGCCCAAAAATACGGATTGGAATTGGATGTGGATCCAAAAACATATTGGGCCACACCTAAATAAGAATAAATGGCGCGCCCGGGAAGACTCGAACTCCCAACCTTCTGATCCGTAGTCAGATGCTCTATCCGTTGAGCTACGGGCGCTCCGTGCTTCGCCGCCAAAGGCAGGCGGGAAAACAGGAAGAGGCTTCTTACCAGATTTTCACGACCAAAGGCAAGAGACGGTTGATAAAACTTCAAGAAAGCGGCACGATGGCCGCAGATCATGATCTCTTCGACCGCCTTTGTTCTGGCCGCCGGATTCGGACGGCGTTTGCGCCCCTATACGGATCATTGCCCCAAACCCATGGTGCGCATTGCGGGGCGGTCCCTCCTTGACCGCACGCTGGACCACGTGGCGCGGGAGGGTATTACGGAGGCCGTGGTCAACACCCATTACAAGGCGGACCTGCTGCACGAAGCCCTGAAAGACCGGGCCGCGCCCGCCGTCCATATTTCCCACGAGCCGGTCTTGATGGATACGGGCGGGGGGATCAAAACCGCCCTGCCCTATTTTAAGAACCGTCCGTTTTTCGTCCTGAGCGGCGACGGCCTGTGGGATAACGGCCCCGGAGGCCGGGCCCTGGAGAGGCTGGCGGCCTTCTGGAATCCGGAAATCATGGATATTCTCATGCTCCTGCAGCCGGTGGAGACCATGCGCCTGACGGAAGGGACGGGGGATTACGATCTGGACGCGGACGGGCGGGCGATCAGATCCCTGAAGCAGGACGGTTCAAGCATGTTCACAAGCATCCGCATCAACGACCCGGGTATTTTCAGGGAGACTCCCGACGGACCCTTTTCCTATCTGGATCTTCTGGACCGGGCGCAGGAGAAAGGGCGGCTGTACGGGCTGGTGCATGACGGGTCATGGCACCATATCAGCACGCCGCATGACCTGGAAACGGTCCGGGCCCATTACGGCGACATCGAACAGGCATGAACGACCGCACATCCATCCTCACCATTCCCGCCGGGGTTCCCTTTGCCAGGACGCTGGCCCGGAGCCTGCTGGACAGGGCGCAGGAACAGGATCATCCTCTGAGCGAAACCCGGATCCTTCTGCCCACGCGCCGGGCGTGCCGGGTGCTGCAGGGGGCTTTTCTGGAGGAAAACGGCGGAAAGCCATTGCTTCTTCCCCGCCTGCAAACCCTCGGGGATGTCGACGAAGAGGACTTATCGCTAAGTGTTTTAGGGGCGCAGGGAGATGATGCTCTTTTAAATCTGCCCCCTTCCATGCCCCCCCTGCGGCGGCAGTTCCTGCTGGCACGGCTGATCAGCGCGGTTCCCGATTTCCAGCAGGATCATGACCATGCACTGAATTTAGCAGGCGCGCTGGGGCGGTTCATGGATCATATA
>JAIOYC010000037.1 GCA_021741325.1 Alphaproteobacteria bacterium | reverse complement strand
GCCGAGGGGGAACCGGATCAGGAAACGGCCTGTGTGATTTTGCAATCGCCGGACTTCCACGGCACGCCGCAGGCCTATGATTCATGGCGCAAAAAATGCGATGAGAGCGGCGCGCTTCTGGTGGTGGTGATCAATGAAATCGTCTCGCTGGGGCTTCTGCCGCCGCCATCCCAGGCGGACATCGTGTGCGGCGAGGCGCAGAGCATCGGGTTGCCCATGAGCTATGGCGGGCCGCATCTGGGATTTTTCGCCTGCCGCGAACAATTCATCCGCCAGATGCCGGGCCGCCTGTGTGGCATGACGGAGGACGCGGAAGGGCGTCGGGGGTTTGTCCTCACCCTTTCCACGCGGGAACAGCATATCAGGCGGGAAAAAGCGACATCGAATATATGTACCAACCAGGGCCTATGCGCGCTGGCCTTCACGGTGCATATGAGCCTTCTGGGGGAGGACGGATTTAAACGCCTCGCCCGGCTCAATCATGAAGCAGCGTGCGCGCTGGCGGACAAGCTGGCCAAGGTCAAAGGGGTTAAGATCGTTAATGACTCCTTCTTTAACGAATTCGTCATCAGCGTTCCTGGTTCCTCTACAGAAATTGTAGAGGCACTCGCCGGTCGCGGGGTGATCGGCGGGCTCGCACTGGATCAAGATCGTATCTTGTTGGCTGCCACCGAGATGACCGCCGCAGCGGATATTGAAGCTCTTTGCAAGGCTCTTGGAGATATATGTGCATGAGCATCCTCTTTCTTCTGGTGAAGGAAGCAAAGGCCCTGTCCCGAAGGACAAGACCTTTGCCGTGGATCACGCATGTATTCCGGAAAATATCATGCGCGAAACTTACATCCGATCATTGCGGTTGTTGTTCTCATCCGCGTTTTCGGATTTCTGAGGATAGCCGCCCTGACCGGGTTTTTTCTGGGACTGATCCTTGTCGGACTTACGGTTCGGCTGGTTTGGCTGATTTTGTGTTTGGTTTGGCATTTTTTCCTCCTGTTGATGGGTTGTGGATGCAGAGACAACGGATGGACAAAAGAAGAGTTCCTCTAAAATAGAAAATTTTGAAAACCGAAAAGAAAAACTGGAAAAAGAGAGTTGAGACATGAGCGCAAACCCGAAGATCGTTCCGATGATTTCTGATCCTGTTTCCTCACCGCCGCCGCGCGGCCTGATGTACGAAGAAAGTCTGCTGTGGGAGAAGGAGCGCAGCGATCATCCCGGCGTGGATCTGCCGCAACCGGCGGGCGTGAAATTGCGCACCGGCCAGCCCGCGCGCGGCGACATCGGTCTTCATCAGGTTTCCGAGCCGCAGGCTGTGCGTCATTTCGTTCGCATGAGCACCTGGAATTATTCCATCGATCATGGATTTTTCCCCTTGGGATCCTGCACGATGAAGCATAACCCTCGCCTGAACGAGAAAATGGCGCGCTTGCCGGGTTTCGCGCATATCCATCCGAAACAGCCCCAAAGCACCGTGCAGGGCGCCCTTAAGCTTATGTATGAATTGCAAAACTGGCTGGCCGAGTTGACCAATCTGCCCGGTGTGTGCCTCACCCCGGCGGCGGGCGCGCACGGGGAACTGGCGGGTCTGATGACGATCCGCCGCGCGCATGAAATGAAGGGGCAGGGCCACCGGAAAATCGTGCTCACGCCCGATTCCTCACACGGCACCAACCCCGCCACCGCGGTCATGTGCGGCTATGAAGTGCGCTCGATTCCCACGAAGGAAAATGGCCGCCTGAGCGTGGAAAAATTTAAGGAAGCTCTGTATGCGACTTCGCCGGACGGGTCCGACGTGGCGGGGATGATGGTGACGAACCCCAACACCTGTGGCCTGTTCGAGATGCATATCCAGGAGATCGCGGATCTTCTGCACAAGGCGGGTGGGTATTTCTATTGCGACGGCGCGAATTTCAACGCGCTGGTGGGCAAGGTCCGCCCCGGCGATTTCGGCGTGGATGTGATGCATATCAATTTGCACAAGACTTTCTCCACGCCGCACGGCGGCGGAGGTCCCGGATCGGGCCCGATCTGCACCAGCGCCGAGCTGGCTCCCTATATTCCGGTGCCGACGGTGGTGAAGGAGGGCGATTCATATAAGCTTCAGACGGAAGAAGACCGGCCTGAAACCATGGGGCAGCTCAAGGGCTTCCAGGGGCAGTTCGGGATGCATGTGCGGGCGCTGGCCTATATGCTCAGCCACGGTGCGGACGGGCTGAAACAGGTGTCAGAAGATGCGGTTTTAAACGCCAATTACATCCTCAGCCGGCTCAAGGACGATTACCATGTGCCTTATGAAGGGCCGTGCATGCATGAATGCCTGCTGACGGACAAGACGCAAAAAGAATCCGGCGTGACCACGCTGGATATCGCCAAGGCGCTGTGCGAAAACGGCTATCACCCGATGACGGTGTATTTTCCCCTCGTCCTGCCCGGCACGATGCTGATCGAGCCGACCGAGACGGAAAGCAAGGAATCCATTGATAAATTCATCACGGTTATGAAGGGTTTCGCGGAGGATGTGCGCCAAGGGGACACGGAGAAATTCCATGATTATCCGCTGAACACGCCGCGCCGCAGGCTGGATGAGGTGAAGGCGGCGCGGAGTCCTGTATTGCGGTGGAAGTAGGAATGAAATACCGCACCCTCGGCCGGACGGATCTTAAGGTCAGCGTCATTTGTCTGGGGACCATGACGTGGGGCAATCAGAACAGCGAAGCTGAAGGTCATGCCCAGATGGATTATGCTCTGAGCCAGGGCGTGAATTTCTTTGATACCGCCGAGATGTATGCCGTGCCGCCCAGCGCGGACACGTATGGCAAGACGGAATCCATCATCGGCAGCTGGTTCGCGGAGCGGAAGAACCGGGATAAAGTCATTCTGGCCTCCAAGATCGCCGGGCCGGGACTGCCCTGGGTGCGCGGCGGGGATTATAAAATAGACCGCAAGAATATTTTTCTGGCGCTGGAGGCGAGCCTGAAGCGCCTGCAAACCGATTATATCGACCTTTACCAGCTGCACTGGCCCAACCGGGGGTCGTATCATTTCCAGCAAAACTGGCATTTCGAGCCGGACTTCGATCCGAAAGCCGAGGAAGAGAATTTCATCGAGGTTCTCGAAACACTGGGCGAATGCATCAAGGCTGGAAAGATCCGTCATGTGGGCCTTTCCAACGAAACCGCGTGGGGCGCGGCGAAGTATCTGCGTCTCTCTGAAGACCGCGGGCTGCCGCGGATGCAATCCATCCAGAATGAATATTCCCTGCTCTGCCGTTTGTTCGAAGGCGATCTGCAGGAGCTGGCGCTGGCCGAGGATTGCGGGCTTCTGGCCTGGTCACCGCTGGCGCGCGGGATTTTGAGCGGAAAATACCTGAATGGCGCCCGCCCGCCCGGAGCTCGCTTGTCCATCGAAACGCGAGAGGAGCGCCGGGATACCCCTCTTTGCAACGATGCCGTGCGCGCCTATATCGAGGTGGCGGAAAAACACGGGCTGGATGTGTGCCAGATGGCGCTGGCTTTCGTGAACAGCCGCAAATTCGTCACCTCCACCATCATCGGGGCAACGTCACTGGAGCAGCTTAAAACCGATATCGCCTCCATCGACCTCACGCTGGACAAGGCGGTGTTGAAAGATATCGCGGCCATCCACAGACAATTTCCCCTGCCTTACTAAGGATGAATGGCGATGAGCCGTGAAAAACCCCTTCAGGCGGATGTCATCATCGCGGGAGCCGGTATAGCGGGCCTGTGGATTCTCAATCTTCTCAAACGCCGGGGTTATAACGCGCTTCTCCTGGAGACGGATCATATAGGCGGAGGTCAGACGATCGCCGCGCAAGGCATTATCCATTCCGGCCTCAAATACATGCTGGCGGAAAAAATGACCGGTCCGGCGCGTTCTCTGGCCGACATGCCGCAGCGCTGGCGGGAGGCTCTGGCGGGGAAGGGGGAGGTGGATCTTTCCGCGGTAAACGTGGCGGCGGGCACACAGCATTTGCTGATTCCCAAAGGCTTCACGGGCGGATTTTTAAAAACCATGGCGGAGAAGACCCTGGGGGATTCTGTCAGAGAAATGGCGCCCGATCTATGGCCCCTGTCCCTTAAAAGCGCTGGGTTTAAGGGATCGGTTCTGGCGATGAATGAAACGGTTCTGGATGTGCCGGCTGTGATCCGGGCTCTGGCGGAGCCGTACAGGCATTGTATCCGCAAAGCCGATATAAACGACCTGGAGGCCGAGGCCGAAGTTTTTATTTTTACGGCGGCGGCGGGAAACGAGAAAATCGCGAAACGCAGGGGCCATGAAAAAAAATTGAAATCCCGCGCGCGTCCTTTGCTGATGGGGATGCTGAAGCCCGCGCCTTTTTCGCTGTTTACGCATTTGGTGGGGGCTTCCGAAAAACCTGTCGCGACGGTGACAACCCACAAAGCGGCGGATGGCACGCTGGTCTGGTATGTCGGTGGCCAAGTGGCCGAACGGCCCGGCGATTCAAATCCGGGGGATGTTCTGCAAGCGATGAAAGACGCTTTTAAAAAATATATGCCCGGTGTCGATCTGGGCGGGATGGAATGGGCCGTCCTGCCGATCGACCGGGTGGAGGGGCAGGGGGGCGCAAAAGCGTGGCTTCCCGACATGCCAACTGTCCGCGCGGTGGATGATTGCCTCTATTGCTGGCCGACGAAACTGACATTCGCCCCGATGCTGGGCGATATGGTGATGGATCATTTGGAAAAGAACGGCCTTCAATCGTCCTGTCATCAAAGCGACTGGTCTTTCCTGCCCGAGGTGGACTACGCGTTGCCGCCGTGGGATAAAGTCAAATGGATCAAACAAGACTAGAAAAATATCCTCTGGGCCGGACGGGTTTGATGGTTTCTCCGCTGGGTCTGGGAACCGTAAAATTCGGACGAAACCAGGGTATTCGTTATCCGCAGGCCTTTGATATTCCTGACGAAAACGAATTGGCGGATTTTTTAGCCCTCGCGCGGGGGCTGGGAATCAATCTCCTGGACACCGCGCCCGCTTACGGGATGAGCGAAGAGAGGCTGGGCCGCCTTTTGAAAGGCCAGCGCCAAGAATGGGTGATTGCCGGCAAGGCCGGAGAAGATTTTCAAGACGGCAAATCGACCTATAATTTTACGCCGGATCATTTCCAGCGCAGTCTGGAGCGGTCTCTTGCGCGCCTTCAGACGGATTACCTGGATGTTCTTCTCGTTCACTCTGACGGACGGGATGCGGAAATCTTGAATGATGAGGCTCTTATCCGGAAGCTCCATGAATTTAAAGATCAGGGTCTTGTCCGGGCGGTGGGCGCGTCGACAAAAACTGTTGAAGGCGGACTCAAAGCGCTGGAGCTGATGGATGTCGTGATGGCCACATATAATCCGTCATACGTCGAGGAAAAACCGGTTTTGGATTTGGCGGATCAAATAAACAAGGGTGTTCTTCTCAAGAAAGCTCTGGCCAGTGGTCATATGAAAGGCTCCGTGCAGGAATCCCTGAGCTTTGTTTTCGATCATCCGGGTGTAAATTCGGTTGTGGTGGGAACGATTGATCCCGATCACCTCAAAGAAAATGCGCGAGCGGTTTATGAGATTTTTAAAAATCGGGGGAAATCTCCCAATCGGGATTAAAATTATTGGAAGGATGAAGAACAAAAATTTCTTTTTTGAATGTTTGATGTTTGTTCTTATTGCATCGCTCGGGAACTCTGTTATAGGATCAAAAAATCACGAACGCTGGTAGAGGGAAGCTTTTACTAAACCCCTGTAAAATATATCTTTTTAAGATATGTCTGTGCATAAGGGTGTTCTGAGAAAACGGCATGGCGAAGAGGTTTTTTTGAGCCGGATTCATCGTCGCGCAGTTCCTGATTTTAGCATTTTGATTGGGTAAAAAACACAGCGAGTCTGTGAACCCTTTTGCTTTGGCTATTGAAAGTGTGGAGGCGCCCAGAAGGTGCTCCATAAAAGATTGAACATTAAAAAACGGAGAATACAGAAATGTCGGATGTTGGGGGCAAAGGGCTGGCGGTTGTTCAGGAGAATTCAAAATTCAAGGCGGAATCCCTGGAGCCGACTCCCGAGATCCTGAATCTCTGGCAGAAAATTCACGAGCGCATGAGAGGGGAATTCGGCGAGGCGGTATTCCGCAGCTGGCTCAAGCCCCTCGTTCTTCAGGCTTCCTATCACGGAACGATGGAGGTCTCTGTTCCCACGCGCTTTATGCGGGACTGGATTCAAAATCATTACAGCGAACGTCTTCTGGCGATGTGCCAGGAAGAAAATAGCGAAATCAAGCGTTTGCAAATTGTCGTGGTCCAGGGATCTTTTGTCGAGGACGCGCCGGTTCTGGAATCCGGTAGCGAGGCGCTCAAGCAGGCAAACCAGAATAAAAAAACCGAAATCGCCTCGATTTCTTCACCGCTGGACCCGCGCTTTACATTCGATTCTTTTGTCGTGGGGAAGCCCAATGCGCTGGCACATGCCGCCGCGCGCCGGGTTGTAGAAAGCATGACATTGCCTTTCAACCCGCTGTTTATCTATGGTGGGGTTGGGCTTGGAAAAACACACCTGATGCACGCGATCGCGCACGCGGTGGAACAGCACTGGCCCGAGAAAACGGTCATGTATCTCTCGGCGGAAAAATTCATGTATCAGTTTGTCCGGGCCCTACGTTCCAACGAGGCGATGCATTTCAAGGAAACATTCCGCTCCGTCGATGTACTGATGATCGACGATATCCAGTTCATCTCCGGCAAGGAGTCTACGCAGGAAGAATTTTTCCATACTTTCAACGCGCTGGTGGATCAGAACAAGCAGATTATAATATCGGCAGACAAGGCGCCCTCGGATCTTACGGGTATAGATGAACGTCTCCGTTCCCGTCTGGCATGGGGACTGGTGGCGGACATTCATCCATCCACGTATGATTTGCGACTTGGAATTCTGCAGGCCAAGCGCGCCCAGCTTCAGGCCGCCGTGCCGGATGGCGTTCTTGAGTTTCTGGCGCTGAAAGTCACCAGCAATATCCGCGAGCTGGAGGGCGCGCTGAACCGGATCGTGGCTCATGCCGATGTGGCCCGGCAGGCCATTACGCTGGAGACCACGCAGGAAGTTCTGCAGGATCTTCTGCGCGTCCATGACCGGCGCATTACCATTGATGAAATTCAAAAGAAGGTCACGGAGCATTACAATCTTCGCCCCGCGGACATGCATTCCGCCCGCCGCGCGCGCGCGGTGGCGCGTCCCCGGCAGATCGCGATGTATCTGGCCAAGCAACTGACCTGCCGGTCCCTGCCCGAGATCGGTCGCAAGTTCGGCGGGCGCGATCACACCACCGTCATGCACGCCGTGCGCAAGATCGAGGAGCTTATGGGGGATGATGTGCAGGTGGCCCAGGATGTGGACATTATCCGCCGCACCCTGACCGGCTGAGAGATTTTCAGGTTTGGGAATATTTTAAAAGCAGGCCTCTTTCAAGACGGCCTGCTTTTTTACAGGGCTTTAATCTTCTGGTTGCTGGCCCGGGAGAGATCTTTCCGCAAGGCTGTTTGCTGTTCGATGTAGTGCGTGACCTGCTGCACGCAGGTTTCGATATCATGCGCCTGCGTATCGACGACCATTTCAGGATTATCCGGCGCTTCATAAGGCGAATCGATGCCTGTGAATTGCGCGATTTCACCGGCGCGGGCCTTTTTGTAAAGCCCTTTGGGGTCACGGCTTTCGCAGGTTTCAAGGTCGGCCCGCACATGGATTTCATGAAAGCGCGCGGGAGAGGCTACGCGCGCGCGGTCGCGGTCGGCACGGTAGGGGGAGATAAAAGCCGTGATGACGATCAGGCCGGCGTCCGACATGAGCGCGGCGACCTCACCGATCCGGCGGATATTTTCGGTGCGGTCCTTGGGTGAGAAACCAAGGTCGGCATTCAGGCCGTGCCGGACGTTATCGCCGTCCAGAACATAAGTGTGAAAGCCTTTTTCAAAGAGCGCTTTTTCCACCGCCATGGCGATGGTTGACTTCCCCGCGCCGGAAAGCCCGGTGAACCAGAAAATCCCGCCATAATGTCCCATGCCCCTGGCGCGATTTTCCAGAGTCATCAAATGATCGACCTTGTAAATATTTTCCGCTTTGGGGCTGTTCAGGCGGCGCTGATCGGGATAGCCGTCCATGCTGATATTGCCGCCGCCAGCAATGTCATGACCCTCATAAAATACAATTCGGCCTGTCCGGAAGTTTTCACTGTAAGGGTCAATGGGGAGGAGATCCCGGGCGCGCACGGTAATTTCAGCTACGGCGTTTCGTTTAACCTCGCCTGCTTTTTCAATGTGAGAGAGGTCCCCGGTATCAATGGCCCGCTCGATGGACTGGACGGTGACGGCGGCTTCGTGCGAGGCATATCGTATCTTATAGGAGTTTCCGACCTTGAGGGGGCGAGAAGACAGCCAGAAGATAGTGGCCTTGAACACGTTCGAGAGCATGGGCGGGTTTCCGACATGGCTTCCGATATGTCCACGCTCGACAAAGATACGCTCATCGAGGGTGAAGCCGATACATTCTCCGGCGCGGGCCTCGACCTTGTTTTTATCCTCGGGCCATATTTTCAACGCGGTGACGATCGCCTCTTCATTGGTGGGAGAGAATAAAACCCTGTCACCCTTGCGCAAAATTCCGGTTTCTATCCGCCCTACGATGATCCGTTGTTCATCGGCACGATAAACATCCTGTACGGCCAGGCGCAGGGGCCGGGCGACCGGAGGTCTGGAAAGTTCAAAAGAATCCAGAATTTCCGTGAGGGTTTTCCCCAGATACCAGTCCATGGAGGGGGATCGGGTGGCCATCATGTCGCCGTGGCGGGCGGAAACCGGCACCATGTGAGAGGCGCTCAGGCCAATGGACGCCAGATAATCCTCGACCTGGCGGCGAACGGATTCAAAAACTTCCGGGTCATGCCCCACCATGTCCATTTTATTGACCGCCACGGCGATCTGCCGCAGACCCAACAGAGAGAGCATATAGGCGTGGCGTTTGCTTTGCTCGCGCATGCCCTCGGTGGCGTCCACGACCAGAATGGCCGCATCAGCCGCCGCAGCGCCGGAAATCATATTTTTGAGAAATTCCCTGTGGCCGGGCGCATCGATAATGATGTAGTTCCGCGCGGCCGTGGCAAAGCGGATCTGGGTCGTGTCGATGGTGATGGCCTGATCCCGTTCGGCCTGAAAGGCATCCAGAACAAAGGACCATTCCAGTGCGGCGGTGCCCCGGCGCTTGCAGATTTCCTCAAGTTCGGTGAGCTTTCCTTCCAGCAGGCTTCCCGTATCGTGCAAAAGCCGGCCGATGAGCGTGGATTTTCCGTGGTCGACATGTCCCACAATGACCACGCCCAGCTGATGCGGGGATTTCGATGTTTCCGTATTTTCAATCACCGTAACGCCCCTTCATTCCCAGGCCTGTGGCCGAGCTCTTTCCCTTGGCCGTAGAGGCTTTATACCCAAACGGCATTCTGTTCAAGGGCGGGGTCAATACGGGCCGGTGTCCGGGGTTTCCGAGGCGTTCGTGGTGGTTTGCGCGTATCCCTTGAATTCCTCGCCGGTGAGGACGCCGTTTTGATCGAGATCCAGGCTTTTAAAGAGATCCTCGGCATGGATGGATACGACATTGAAAATAAATTCATCTTTCGAAATAAGCCCGTTTCCATCCGTGTCATAGATTTCAAATTTAGACCGTTGCTTAACCGGTGCTGGTTGAGCCGGAGCCGTCGGGGCCGCCAGGGAGGATGGAGAAGGCGTGGCGGCGGGCGCGGTCGAGGGAACACGCAATATTCCGGTTGTTTCAGCAGGGGGGGGCAAAGCCGAATTCAGGCGCACGGGCAGATCCAGGCCGCCTGTGTCGGTGTATATATTTGTGTCGTCTGCGGCTTTTCCCACGGCCGTCAGATTTTTCGTGACGGAGCCCTCTTCCAGGGGGATGCCATTGGAAGCATTCACGCCGGGCGGGTTCGCGCGGGCCTCTTGCGGGAGAGAGGCCAGACAAAGGAGGGACAGGAGGATGAGATCTCTGGTTTTAATCATGGGGTACTCCCTAGTTGTGTGGATCATTCCACCGTGAAGGGGCGTGTATGAACCGGGTTCTTGTCGAAATACCTCATGCAGGCGCCGTTCAGGGCGGTGACAAGGCCTTGGCCCTGCTTCCCTCCCTCGCTTTTGATCTGTCCCATCACGACAACATCAAGCGTGGTATAGAATGCCAGCACGATTTCAAGAGACTCTATATCCATTTTCTCTAAAACTTCAAGAAACTGTATAAGCAAATCGGCGATTTTTGTCACCAGCGGGTAATGGAACATGCCGCCGTTGGCTTTTAGCTGCATGGCGGGGTAAAGCATCGCGGCTATGATTTTTTCCTGATCCTCGTACTGGCCCGCGTTTTTCGCGCCATTGAGCCCCTGCAGAAGGGAGTTCAGGTAAACCCGGGCCAGGGGCTGAAAATCCACTGTGTGGTTTTCCAGCAAGGCCTGGGCTTTTTCCAGGATATCCTCGCTCAGCCCTCCTGTTCCGACCTTTTGTTTGATAAGGTTCGGGGGCGTTATGAACTCTGCGCGGCGGCGGGGTGTCTGGTTGAAATGGCTCATCAGGGCTATTTTATATGTTTGTTTAAGACGTTTTGAACGTAATCCTCGGGCCGTATGTCCGTTTCCCGGCGCATGGGGCCATCATAATCCTTGACTTTCCGCCTGCGGCGGTCGGGCCCGAAAAAGTCATCGGAGCGCACATATTGCCGGGGGCGCTCTATGATTTCGACCATGCGGCGGTAGAGATCCCGCGCGCTGAAAGGCTTCACGAGAAATTCGGTTACGCCCGCGTCCCGGGCCTGAAGGACACGGCGCATTTCGCTGAATCCGGTCATTAAAATTACAGGGACGAACTGGTTGGGGCTGGCGGGATCGTTGCGAATGCGGCGCGTCAGAGAAATTCCATCCGTAGGGCGCATCATCCAGTCCGCAATCACAATGTCGGGATTATGCTCGCATAAAAGCTTAAATCCATCATCCCCGTTTTCGGATTTCAGGATATGCCGTATTCCGAAAGCCTGCAGAAGCGAGTCGATCAGGAGAAGCATGGGCTGGCTGTCTTCTACAACCAGAACGGTGATCTCTCTAAAATTATAGGGCATAATAAAATTTCTGTGGTTTATCTAAATACTCTTCCCAGTTTACACCGCTTGGCATGACGCGGTATAGAATATTTTCAACTGTTTTGGGCATTTTTGTAAAGAGTACAGGGCAATGGCCGGTCATTCCAAATGGGCGAATATCCAGCACCGCAAGGGAAAGCAGGACGCGCGGCGCGCGAAAATTTTCTCCAAGCTCGGGCGTGAAATTACAGTGGCGACCAGGCTGGGCGGCAGCGACGCGGACATGAATCCCCGCCTGCGCCTGGCGATTATGGCCGCAAAGGCGCAAAGCATGCCCAAAGCCAATATCGAGAATGCGATCCGCAAAGGCTCGGGCTCCGGCGAGGGAGAAGACTACGCCGAGATCCGCTATGAGGGTTATGCCGCGGGTGGAGTGGCGGTGATCGTGGAAGCCCTGTCGGACAACCGCAACCGCACGGCCTCGGAGGTGCGCTCCTCCTTTACAAAATATGGCGGAAATCTTGGGGAAACGGGATCGGTCGGGTTTATGTTCGACCGGGTGGGCGAGATTTTTTATCCTCCCGCCGCCGCTGCGGCGGAAAGCATGTTTGAGGCCGCCGCCGAGGCGGGGGCCCTGAACGTGGCCAGCGACGGGCAGGGCCATGAAATCACATGCAGCCCCGATAATTTCGCCGGGGTGCGGGACGCGCTGGAGAAGCTCTTCGGGGAGCCGGAGCGGGCAGGTTTCGTCTGGCAGCCCAACATCCACGCCCAGATCAACGAAGAGCAGGCGGCTTCGGTGCTAAAGCTTATCGATGCGCTCGAGGATCTGGACGATGTGCAAAGCGTAACCTCGAACTTCGAGGTGAGCGACGCGGTCATGGAAAAACTGCTGGCCGCGGGGTAATTGGGATTTCTGCTTGCGTCTATCCGCGTCTTTCTGCGCTTCCGGTCCTCGCGTACATCAGGTACGCTGCGGACCGGTTCTCGAAAGCCCCGAATATCCGCAGCGCATAAATCCCAATTCCGACTAGTATTGGAGAGGTAGACACTCTGGCCTGCGGGGGTTTCTTACCCGGCCTTGCGGATCTTCTTCCAGAAATTCCTGAAATTGAACGCACCGTCCTGTCCGGACTGGATATTTTCATTCTGGGCGTTGAGGGCCTGCATTCTCTGGTCCAGACGGCTTTGCTGGCGCTCGCGGGCGCGCTGTTCACGCTCCTTGATCTCCTGTCGAAGTTCCTCGGCCTGTTTTTGGGAATACTGGCTTGTGATGAGCATTTGAGAGGCCTGCTTCTGCCACTGGTCGCGCTGGGCCCTCAGGTCTTCCATCTGCGTGTTCAAAAGGTCCGTCTGGTCCTGCAGCGCCCGGATCTGCATCTTGAGCCGTTCGGTTTCCAGCAGGGAGGTGGCTTTTTCCAGCTCATATTCGACGTGGCGGTCGGGCTGCTCGGCGGGATTGCCGAGGCCGAAGGCGCGCTCCAGCTCGGAGACGTCGATGACCCGGCGTCCGGCGGAGTCGATCTCGTAGGAAAGCCGGCCATTGTTCATGGCCCGCTGGATTGTGGATTTTGATCTACCCGTCAGTTCGGATGCTCTTTGCGCGCCGACTTTTGCCATCGTGAAACCCCATGTGGTTTTTTGTATGTTGAAGGCCCTATCCCTAGCATGGGCGCGGGGGAAGGATCAAGGAATCATTGGATAAAATATTGCGGTAATAATATTTGTCATTGCGACCCCGGCGAAAGCCGGGGGAAGCAATCCATCTTGCGGTAGATGGATTGCTTCGTCGGGGCGTTGCCCTCCTCGCAATGACGACAGGGCTTATTTTTTGAAATCCAGCGGCAGGAAATCGAGGATTTCTTTCAGGAACAGATTTTGGTTTTTATGGGGAGGGTACCGCACGGCCTCGTAGGTCAGAGCTATGTCTGCCGCCTTGTCCGGGTCACCACCTGCCTTTTCGAAAATCAGTTGATAGCAATTAATACTTTCAGAGCCATCATTGAGCAGTTCGCCATCCGACAGTATCTGATTTTCCATTAATTTTTCTTCATAATCGCCTAGTTTTGTAAAGGCTTCTTTAATCGATAAAGAAACAGAAGGCGTTTTGGCCTCTTGTACTCTTTGTATAAAAAGCTCTGCCGCTTCTTCATCTTCATAATATAAACGACATAAAGGCTCTTCATTATAGGTTTCTTTAATATTGGAAAGAAACTGCACCCATTTGTCTGACATATTGCCCCTTTCCTTCGGTTCCGTAATTGGAATGCCGCCAATATAAGACATATTTTTAATCTATGTCAATACAGTTGCGTCTCCTTTCACTTCCCTGCTGAATCCGCCATAATGCGCCATGGCTGAAGGCGAAGAGCAGGACGAGACCAGCAAGACCGAGGAACCCACCCCGAAGAAAATCGAGGAGGCCCGCAAGAAAGGCCAGGTCGCCCTTTCGCGGGAGGTGAACAACTGGGTTATGTTACTGGCCGGGACGATCGTGATCGGGGCGCTGGCCAATTCTGTTTTCCGGGACCTGACTGTCTTCATGAGGGCGTTTATAGAAGTGCCCCACGAGATGCCGCCCGGCGCTGCGGGGGTAAAGCTCGCGCTGGGGGAGAGTTTCAAGCAGGTTCTCAAGATCCTGGCGCTCCCGCTGATTATTCTCATGCTGGCCGCGTTTGCGGGGCCTTTCGCGCAGGTCGGCCCGCTGTTTGCTCCGGACATCGTCAAGCCGGATTTCAGCAAAGTCTCGCCGATGAAGGGATTTTTCCGTCTTTTTTCAAGGCGCTCTCTCATGGAGTTCGTGAAGGGGCTTTTGAAAATCGGGCTGGTCGGCCTGGTGGGCACCATCATTCTGAGGCCGTATTTCGGACAGCTGGACCATTTAATCGGCTTGCCGATGGCGCTGCTGTTGAGCGAGATGAGAGTGCTTGTGGTGCGGCTTATGATCGGAATTCTGGTCGTCCTGCTGGTGGTGGCTATTTTGGATCTGGTTTACCAGCGTCTTGAGCATCATAAAAAGATGCGGATGAGCAAGCAGGAGATCAAGGATGAGTACAAACAAAGCGAGGGAGACCCGCATGTGAAGGCGCGCCTGCGCCAGCTTCGTTCCGAACGCGCGCGCAAGCGCATGATCCAGTCCGTGCCCCAGGCCACGGTGGTCATTACAAACCCGACGCATTACGCCATTGCGCTGAAATACGAGCCGGGGGCTATGGAAGCGCCCGTTTGTGTGGCCAAGGGGGTGGACCGTACGGCGCTTCGCATCCGGGAAGTCGCGCAGGAGCATGATATCGTGATCTATGAAAACCCGCCGCTGGCCCGTACCCTCTATGACGTGGTTGAGGTGGATGAGGTCATCCCCTCGGAACAATATAAAGCGGTGGCCGAGGTGATTTCTTACGTCTTCAGAACAAAGGGACGGCCCCGCCCCAAGACATAGAGGTTAAGGCTTTTTAATTTTCCTGCGGGTTCTGATTCGACGCGCCCGTCAGTTGCAGGAACGCATCCTCCAGAGTGCTTTCGGATGTAGAAATATCGGCAATGTGCAGTCCTGAATCTTGAAGGGCGGCGATGAGGGCTCCGACATCCTGTTCCCGCGGCGTATAGCGAATCATGAGGGTGCGGGCTCCTTCCAGCGTGGCATTGAAACGCTCCAGCGCGGGTGGGATCTTGTCCAGCGCCCGGTCCAGGCGAAAGCGTATTTCCTTGTTGTCGATCCGGGCGATGAGATTTTCGGTGCTTTCGCAGGCAATGATCTTTCCGTGATTGATGATGGCGATCCGGTCGCAAAGCTCTTCGGCTTCCTCGAGATAATGGGTGGTCAGGAGAATGGTGACGCCGGTTTTGTTCAGTATCTTGACGTTGTTCCAAAGTTCGCGGCGCAGCTCCACGTCCACCCCGGCGGTTGGTTCGTCGAGCACGAGCACGGGCGGGCTGTGCACCATGGCCTTGGCCATCATCAGCCTGCGTTTCATTCCGCCGGAAAGGGAGCGTGTGTAGGCGTGGGCTTTGTCTTCCAGTCCCACCAGCCGGAGAAGCTCCATGCTCCGCCGCTCTTTTTTGGGCACGCCGTAAAGGCCCGCCATCAGATCGAGAAGATTCAGCGGCGAAAAAAACGCGTCGTAATTGGTTTCCTGCGGTACGATTCCAATGGCAGATTTGGCGGCGCGCATGTCCCGGTCTATGTCGATATCCCATATGCGTACGCTGCCGGAGGTTTTGGTCACCAGCCCGGCCATGATATTGATGATAGTGGATTTCCCGGCTCCGTTGGGTCCGAGCAGGCCGAAAATGGAGCCTTTGGGGATTTGCAGGTCGATATTTCTAAGGGCCGGTTTTTCCGGCTTTCTCCCCCGGCCTTTGTATGTTTTCCCCAGGCCGCGTATGTCGATTGCAAAATCGCTCATCTCAAAACTTTCCTGTGAAGCGCGCATCCTCATGGAGATAGGATTGGAATCCGCCGTGAGCAAGCCACTCGTGAGCTTTGGGATCACCGCGCAGATGCGCCTCCCAGAAGGCGAGAGAGGCAATCCGGATGATTTCCTCGTGCCGTTCTCGCAGGGGATTGGGCTCCAGCTTGCCGCGCGTTCCGTTATAGACCATGTGATCCCCGCCTTCTTTGATGAGGAGATATTTCTCGGGGTGGCCCGTATGTTCATACACGATGAGACGGTATTCATATCCGAAGCTTTCCAGGGGAGAGGAATCATCGGTGCCTGTCATGTGAAAGAGGGGGATCGAAATGGAACCATACACGCTTTCCAAGGGCATATTGGCGATGTGGCTGACGGGAACGGGGCTGTACAGGATTCCAGCCTTGAAGCGTTCATCCTGCAGGCTGATGAGCTCGCCCGCTGCATCGGGGACCAATTGTCCGGCAATCACCTGCGTGGTTAGCGCGCCAAAGGAATGGCCCGACATGCCCAGCCGGGTGAGATCCAGAAGAGGCCCGGTATCGGGATTGTCGCGGGCCCATTGAGCCAGGCTGTCGACGGCGAAGGGAACGTCCCGGAACCGGTCCAGCGCGTCCTCGCGCGGGATTTTCGTGGCGCGCAGGATGTCCCAGGGGTGGCCGGGTTTTCCCTCCCACAGGCTGCTGTCCGTGCCCGGATGGGTCAGGTGGAGGATATTATAGCCGCAGGAGGCCAGATACCGGCTAAGAAAGGCGGCTCCGTCCCTGTTTCCTCCAAAGCCATGGGACCACACAATGACCGGGGCGGGTTGGCCGTCCGTATCCCCCGGCTGATAGAGCTTAAATGGCACAATC
>JAIOYC010000036.1 GCA_021741325.1 Alphaproteobacteria bacterium | reverse complement strand
CTTTACCCTTTTCCATCAAAGGTCCTTGCCCCCTCCGTCCAAACGCCCTAATTTCCTAAGACACCCTATCCCCTTCAGGAGGCTCTTATGGTTTTGGCTACCAATCTCGGATTTCCCCGCATCGGCGCGAAGCGCGAGCTTAAAAGCGCGGTAGAATCCTATTGGAAGGGGCAAAGCACGGTACGGGATCTCCAGGACACCGGGAAGGATCTGCGCGCGCGCCATTGGAAGCTTCAAAAAAGCGCCGGGCTGGACCATATCCCCTCAAATGATTTTTCCTTCTACGACCATGTGCTGGACATGACCTGCGCACTGGGGCTGGTGCCGTCGCGCTACGGCTTTGCCGGCGGCGCGGTGGATCTCGACACCTATTTCGCGATGGCGCGGGGCAACGAGAACGCCACCGCCATGGAAATGACCAAATGGTACGATACGAACTACCATTATATCGTGCCGGAATTCGAAAAGGGGATGATCCCCAAACTCTGCTCCACCAAGATCTTCGATGAATTCGCCGAGGCCAAGGCGCTGGGAATCGACACGCGCCCCGTGCTGATCGGCCCGGCCAGCTATGTCTTCCTCGGCAAGGCTCAGCATGAGCATTTCGACGCGGTGGAAACCGTAAAATCCCTGATCCCCGTCTATAATGAAATCCTGAAAATACTCGCGGATATGGGCGCGGGCTGGGTGCAAATCGACGAGCCCCTCTTTGCCCTCGACCTGGACGCCAACGCCCAGGACGTTATCAAGGAAGCCTATGAACATCTGCAAAAGCCGGAGGACCTGAATATCCTCGTGGCGACCTATTTCGAGGCCCTGCGGGACAACGCCGTTCTGGCCTTCAGCCTGCCAGTGCAGGCCATTCATATTGATTTGTGCCGCAACGCCGGTCAGGCCAACACAGCCGCCAATACGCTGGATGACGCCCTGGATCAGGCTCTTGAAAAAGTTGGCGATCGAATCTTATCGCTGGGACTCGTGGACGGGCGCAATATCTGGCGCAATGACCTGAACGCCTCGCTGGGCGCCATCCAAAAAGCCGTCGCAAAGCTGGGCGCCGATAAAGTCTGGATCGCCCCCAGCTGCTCCCTCCTCCATACGCCCGTGGATCTTGAAGGCGAGACGGGGCTGGACAAACAAATCAAATCCTGGCTGGCCTTCGCGAAACAAAAGGTGGAGGAAATCGTCACCCTCTCCAAGGGCGCGCAGGAAGGCCGGGATGCTATCGGCAAGGAGCTCTCCGAAAACGAAAAAATCCAGGATGACCGCAAAACCTCGCCCCGCATTCACAGCCCCGCCGTAAAGGCCCGCACCGCCTCCATCACCGATGCGATGAAGAAGCGCAAGTCGCCCTACGCGGAACGGCGGGGGATTCAGAAGAGCGTTACGCCCCTGCCCCTCTATCCGACCACGACCATAGGCTCCTTTCCGCAGACCGGGAATATCCGCACCGCCCGCGCCGCCTACAAAAAAGGTGAACTCGGCGAAGTGGCCTACATGGACGCCATGATGAAGGAAATCAAGGCCGTGGTGGATTTCCAGCACGAGATCGACCTGGATATCCTTGTGCACGGCGAGCCCGAGCGCAACGACATGGTGGAATATTTCGGAGAACAGCTGAAGGGGTTCGCCTTTACAAAGAATGGCTGGGTGCAATCCTACGGTTCGCGCTGCGTGAAGCCCCCCATAATTTTCGGAGATGTCTCCCGCCCCGAGTCCATGACCGTGAAATGGGCTCAATACGCGCAAAGCCTGACACGACGCACCATGAAAGGAATGCTGACCGGCCCGGTCACGATCCTGCAATGGTCCTTCGTGCGCGACGACCAGCCCCGCGCAGACACCGCGCAGCAGATCGCGCTGGCCGTGCGCGACGAGGTCTCCGATCTGGAAAAAGCCGGAATCCGGATAATCCAGATCGACGAGGCGGCCTTCCGCGAGGGTCTTCCCCTGCGCCGCGCGGATTGGGATGCTTACCTCAAAAGCGCGGTGGAGAATTTCCGCCTGACCTCCTGCTGCGTGGAGGACAAGACGCAAATCCACACCCATATGTGCTATTCGGAGTTCAACGACATCATCCGGTCCATCGCGGACATGGACGCCGATGTGATCTCCATTGAAACCTCACGGTCGCAAATGGAGCTCCTGGACGCCTTCGCCGCTTTCAAATACCCCAACGAAATCGGGCCCGGCGTGTATGACATTCATTCCCCCCGGGTGCCCACGGTGGAGGAAATGGTGGATCTTCTCGAAAAAGCCCAAAAAGTCCTGAGCGAAGAGCAAATCTGGGTCAATCCCGATTGCGGCCTCAAGACGCGCGGTTGGGCAGAGGTAAAACCCGCCCTCACCAACATGGTCGCTGCGGCGAAGGAGATGCGTGAGCGGGCGAAGAAGGCGGCGGCTTAGATCTCTCCTGACTCCTCTCCCTCAGGGAAGAGGGTTGCGCAGGCTTAACGAGTCGCAGGCGCGTTTAGCCGAAGCTGGGTGAGGGTGTAGGTATTTAGAATCGTAAATCAACTCCGGTCCGATTTGACAATTTCCGTCATGGTCACGCCGAGCTTGTCCTCCACGACCACGACCTCACCCCGGGCGACGAGGCGGTTGTTGACGTAGATGTCGATGGCTTCCCCGACCCTTCGGTCAAGCTCGACCACCGCCCCTCGGCCCAGCTTCAGGAGCTGGCTCACCTGCATGGTGGACCGCCCCAGAACCGCCGAAATCTGAACGGGAATATCGTAGATCGCCGTCACGTCGCTGGCCATGGGCTCGCCCAGCATGTATTCCTGATCCATCGAGCGCGCTTTGGGATCGTGCCCCTGGATTTCATTCAGGTTCATGCCCTTGGAAGCGCCTCCCGGCGCCTTCCCGGCCTCGTCACGAGGGGGTTTTTCATCACTCATCGCTGCTCTCCCTTATCTCCAGGGTTTCATCATGGCTTTTTGCATCGGGCCCTGCAAGCATCTGTTGCAGGGCTTCCGTGATCTGGCGGGCAAGCTCATCCGGATTCCTGACCGCGCCGCCCTCAGACCAGGAAAGGGTGCAGCCGTCGGGCGGCACGGACTCACTCGTGGATATAAAAAATCGTAAAGATGAGTTCTCGGCGGAAACCCTCGATAAAAAGGTCCGGATCGCCCCCGCGTTCTCCGGCGAAACTGTCACCGCGATCTCGCGCTGGCCCTGTTGTTTCTGAAGAATCTGGCGGATGCATTCCCGAAGCTCTGAAAATCCATGCTCGGCCCGGTACAGGGGAAATAATTTTCCAAAGAGCGCCAGGGTGAGCGCCACCGCCTCTTGCTCGAACAGACGGTCCCTCTCGGATTCCTGCTGAAAGAGGACAGATGTGTCCTGCATTATTTTCCGGGAGATTTTTTCAAGCAGCGCGGTATGGCCGGCCTCCGCTTCTTCAAGACCGGCTTTTTTACCCTCTACAAATCCCCTGGCGCGCGCGGCTTCCACTTCGCTTTCCGAAAAAACGGGAGGCAGCGGGACTTCTTCCTCCTCAGGCTCCTCCACCAACTGTTCGTCGAAAATATTGACGTTGAAGAAGAATTTTTCTTCCTTATCCTTCAAGAGAACCTCGTTCATGAAAAATCCTAATATATCATTTCGTCTTCTGCGCCACCGCTGGAGATGACAATCTCACCGCGGGCTTCCAGATCCTTGGCTACACCCACCACATATTGCTGGGCTTCCTCCACATCCTTCAAACGCACCGGCCCCATCGCGGCCATGTCCTCCTTGAGGATCTTGGCGGCGCGCTCGGACATATTGGAGAAGAAGAGCTCCTTCACAGTCTCTGTGGCCCCCTTCAGGGCGGGCGGCAATTTATCCTTGTCGACCGCGCGGATAAGGGTCTGTATACCCGAAGCATTCAGATTCACCAGATCTTCGAAGGTGAACATGAGGGAGCGGATTTTTTCCGCCGCGTCGGGCACGGTTTTTTCAAGCTGATCCATGAAACGGCTTTCCACCGTGCGCTCCATGTTATTAAAGATCTCAGCGATCATCTCGTGACTGTCGCGCCGGTGCGTCCGGGCCAGATTGGTCATGAACTCCGTGCGGAGCGTTTTCTCCACCTCTTCCAGAATTTCCTTCTGGACCGTTTCCATCCGGAGCATCCGGTGAATGACTTCCAGCGCGAAATTGTCGGGTAAAAGTCCCAAAACGCGCGCTGCGTGCTCCGTGCTTACCTTGGAGAGGACCACGGCCACGGTCTGGGGATATTCCTTTTGCAGGAACGCAGCCAGGGTCTCTTCGCTTACGTTGCCCAGCTTTTCCCACATGGTTCGCCCCGCCGGCCCGCGGATCTCCTCCATGATACTGTCGATCCGGCTGGAACCGAGACCCGCCTTCATCAGCAAGCGCTGGGTCGTGTTGTGAGACCCGACCAAGGCATTCGTCGAGGTCATCTGCTCGGCAAAATCCACGAACAGGCGCTCCACGACATTGGGGCTGATCTTGCCCAGTGTGGACATGGTTTGAGAAATCTCAAGGATTTCGCTATCGTCCATATGCTCAAAAATCTTCGAGGTCTGCTCCTCCCCCAAAGAGAGGAGCAGAATCGCGGCCTTTTCGGGGCCGGAAAGCGTCCTGTAATCCTCGCGCACGCGCATATAGAGTCTCCTAGCTTTCCTGGGTCATCCAGCTTCGGATAACCGAAACGGTTTCAGCCGGATAGGTTTCAATGATTTCCTCCACCTTCTTGACGGTGGAGGCCCGGACTTTGCCCTCCACGCCCTGAAGATCTATAAGCGATTCATCATCTCCCTCACCCCCGGATTGCAGGGCTTGGCGCGAGGAAGGCCCTTCCAGGGCGGGTGCCCGCGCCCGCTGCTCCAGAAGATCCTGACGCAAATCCTCGTCCGGATTGGCCGGGCCTGTCTCGAGAAGCCTGTTGATCATGGGCTGAAGGACCAGAAGCGATACAAGCACGATCATTACACCCACGATAAGGAACTGCCCGATATCCAGGAGCTTGTCCTTCTCAAAACCCATGATCTGGGAACTTTCCTCCGTGAGCGGTTCCGTGTTGATTTGCGCGAATTGCAGATTAACCACCTCTATGACATCGCCCCTGCTCTCATCCATTCCGGTGGCGCTGCGGGCCAGCGCCGTAATCTGATCCAGCTCTTCCTGCGAGCGGGGTTCATAGACTTTTTTGCCCTCCGCGTCTGTGTTATAGCGCCCGTCCACCAGAACAGCCACGGAAAGGCGCTTAATCTCGCCCACTTCCCGGACGGTGCTGCGGATCGTCTTGCTGATCTCGAAATTCGTCACTTCCTCGGTGCGGTTGCTCGCCGCGGATGGCTGATTATCGGCCAGAAGATCCCCGCCTATGCCGGGCAGATTGTTTTGAACAGATACATCATTCTTCAGCGGCTCGCGCTCGGTGTTGTTTTCTTCTGTAACCTGGGAAGAACGCACCACCTGCTTTTCCGGATCAAATAATTCTTCATTCATGCTGACCTGGTCGAAATTCATTTCGGCGGTCACGGTGGCTCTCACATTCCCGAATCCCACAATTCGGCTAACCTGATCCTCTATTTTCTCCGTGAGCTGGCGTTCGTAATGAATCCGCCGTTCCTCGGTTTTCGTGGACATGAGATTGCTGTCGTCCTCCCCGCCGCGAGCCAGAAGCTTCCCGCTGTTATCCACGATGGATACATTGGAGACCTTCAGATCCGGCACCGCGGAAGCTATGAGGGATTGGATGGCTACGATCTGCTCCCGCTCCAAAACGGCTCCGGCGCGAACGCCTAGAAAGACGCTCGCGCTGGAGGTCCGGGCTTCCCTGCTGAACAACTGCCGCTGGGGCAAGACCAAGTGAACGCGCGCGCTTCGTACATTCTCCAGCGATGAAATCGTGCGAGAAAGTTCACCCTCGAGCGCACGCACCTGATTGACGTTCTGAACGAAACTCGTCGTCCCGAAACCCGACTGCTCGTCAAAAAGCTCATATCCCAAAGACCCGCCGTTCGGAAGACCCGCCTGGGCCAGGAGCATCCGCGCCCGCCCCACCTCATTGTCGGGCACCATCATCTTGGAACTGTCATAGGACAGATCGTATCCGATCTCGTTTTCTTCCAGCTTGGCGGCGATGGCGCTTGCATCGTTTGGAGAGAGGTCCGTGTAGAGCAGCTTCATCTGCGGAGCCGAAACCCGCATCGAAACGAACACAAAGAACATAAGCAATCCCGCAAGGATGGCCGCCATAACCCCCAGACGTGCGGGTCCGAGCTGCTTTAATGTTTCGACAAAACTATTCACGATATTCCTGCTCCGCGCCCCTTAAGAGAAAGCTCCGGAAAATTCCGGAGTCGCTACAAAAAATGATAAAGAAAACAAAGATATACGCAGCGCCGCCCGAAAAGCCTGAAAAACCGAGAGGACTCAGGATGAGTCGGAGGTCGGATGATCACAACTCCATTATAAATGTTTTTTTTATATTTTCCATCCGGTTGGGGATAAAATATTGGAATCCCCCGTTTTTCTTTGTTTTTTAAAAAAATTGATCCTAGGATTTTTGTGTATTTCGATGTTTTTCCATTGACTTTTGCAAACACCCATATTAATATGAGAATAGAGGAGTATCTTAATTTTTTCCTCGTGGTTTGGCATTGAATTGAGTTTCTCAGGAAGATAGCCATGATTGAAGCTGTAAATTCTACGGTACAGAACGTTCAGGTGATCCGCGGTCAGGCAGGCCAGGATTCCGCCGCTCGCTCCTATGCCGCGAATCCGGAGCGCCTGCAAGAGGCCGCCAACGTACCTCGCGCGCCGTATATCAGCCCCGCCATCGCCGTGGATGTCTATTACAATACCGCCGTCCTGCAAATTCGCGATTCGGAAACAGGCGATGTCGTGCGTCAATTCCCGACAGAGCCCAGCTTACGCGCCCGCCAGGCATCGCAGGCACAGGAAGAAGGCGGAGAAATCTTTGCACAGGCTGACGAAGCCCCCAAAGTAAGCCGCTCTGCCGACAAGGGGGACGCCGCGGATGCGGGCGCATCCTTCTCCGAAAACTCAGGGGTCCCACAAGCCTCCGCTCAGGTTTCCGCACAAGCCCAGGTCGCCGTGGCGGCGCTCAATGCCGGGGCCCGCGCCGGGGTGGAAAGCCTCTCCGCCGGCGTCAGCGTCGTGGCCTAGCCGCCCTCTCTTTCCATTTCACAAACTATAGTTGCTTCCATCCAGGAACTTCATTCTTGGTAATAACTCCGTTTGAAAGCTCCCCCTCCTGTCTCCCCGCGAAAGCGGCGATCTTTCTCCCTGCCCCGTAAAAAACCTTCCCTCAACAAAAATATTGATTATGAAATTGTATTATGGTATAAACCCTGAGATATTCACTCAAAGGGAGCAAGACCATGACCAAATCGATCCTCTTCATGCGCCACGGCGCGACCGAGCAAACAACAAATGAAAATCGCGGTCCCACTGAAGAGGGCCGTGGACAAGCGCAGAACACCGCCGCCGCCCTGCTTCAAGACGGCCGCACTCCGGATCTCATCTGGCACTCCCCCCTGCCCCGCGCACACGAAACGGCGAGCTGCGTCCGTAATTTTTTTGCCGCCGCGGGAACGAATATTTCCATGGAAGAGAAGCCCTGGCTGACGGAAAAGACGTTTGCGGAGATGGATGCGGAAACACCCATCAGGACACGCATGGCAGAATTCCCAACAAGTGCCAACAGCATTCTCTGCGTGACCCATCAACCGAATATTGAGATGTATGCTCTAGACCTGACCACACAATTTCCTGATCGCATGTCTCATGGAGACGCCCTCTTGCTGGAACAGCCTGGAGATGACTGGAAAACCGCCGCAGATCAGACGGTTCAGTTTCGTAAGAAATTCTCCCCTTAATCCTGCCCGGCGGGGCCGTGCGCTCCGCCCAAAGGCCCGCGCGCCGAACCGGCCAGGATACTCCGCGCCACGTCGGGGCGGATATGGGTGTAATAATCCACCGCGCGCTTCAGATCCTTCATATCTATCATTTTATCCGCCCCCCTGATCCGGTGGGTCAGAAGGTAGATGGAGACAAAATCCGTCTTAAGGATATCGTGTGCCCGGCAGGCGACCGCCAACCCCTGCCCGCTTGATTGTCCCAGAACCCCGACCGTGACCTCGGCGCTCATGCCCGTAAATCTTGAAAACTGGGCGATAAAGGATGGAATTTGCCCGCGCCGGAGAGTCCCCAGCATAAGCTTCATGGTTAATAAGCCCTTCTCCCGATAGCGGTCCGCCGCCCGGAGCATCGCCGGCGTGGGCAATGAGGAGGACTCCTCCGCCGCGCCCGCCAGCTCAGCCACGATCTCGTCCACCGTTTCGCTCAGCGCGGCGCTGGCCAGCGGATGCTGCTCCCGGATCTGGCGTTTGATTTCCTCACCTACATATCCATACACGCGGACAATGATATCGGATGTGATTTCAGCCCGGCTCAAAAGCGGCGTGGCCAGAAATTCATGCTGCTGGACCATGTCCGACAGACTCAAAAGACTATGGGGTGTAAGCGTTATTCCGCTATTTTCCACCAGGGCCAGAGCCGTTTCTGGATTTTTTGTATCCGCGAGCATGTCGATGATGTCATCGCCCAGGCCTTTGCGGCACGCCACGGCACGCCAGTAAGCCGCGCTTTTCGTCTTGATGATGTAAAGCAGATCCTGATCGTCCAGAACCGGGCTCTGGCTCAAAAATACATCCGCCACCGAGATTTCATCATAGGCAATCTGGTGCGCTATCCGGATAGGAACATTATCCAAAACAGCCAGACGCTCGGAAAGGGCCTGACGAACATCCAGTTCGGCCTGGCGAATCAGGTCCGTCAGCACATCCGCGATCAGTTCGGTTTCCTTGTGCGAAAGCTCAAGCGCGAAGAGCTCGCCCACGGCCGACAGCAATTCCGCCTGGGCCTGGGGTTTCTTGTCCGCGGGCAGGCTGTGCAGTCTCTGACTGTCGTACAATCTCACCAGGAGCGGCGTTATGCCCGACGATTTATCCAAAATTCCCAAGCTCATGAAAATCCCTTGCGTCTATTTTTTTAAAAGTTATCGTTTTAACGTCTTGCCTCTGTTATACCCTCCCATTCATTACCACCCGGTTAAAAACCGGACGGCCGAATCTTTTTTTTGAGGTTTTTTTGCTTTCTCGGAAAAACCCGCCTATAGTAAGAAACCCTTAAGAGTTTCTTTCTATACTGTAGAGAGCAGGATTTTTTTTGGAGCGGAGAAACCTACCATGGCAGGATCAATAAGCGGGATTGGCGGATACCAGGTGGGAGCTTCCTCCCAGCAATCAGGCGCGCAAACCGTCAAGCCGCAGGATGAACAACAACAGCCCAAGCAGAATAAAGTGCAGCCCCAGCGGGCAGCGGCTGCGGGAACGCAAAAATCAAACGCGGGTCAGCAGGATTTTCAAGGACAGATGGCCAAAATTCTCAATCCAGGCCTTTTGGAAAGCAACACCGTCCCCGAACGGGGCTCCGTGGTGGATATTTCGGTTTAACCCCGCCCGTTATCTTTCAGCGAACAGGCTGCTTTCTTCTCCCATAAAACCGGTAATACTTTCACGCAGCTTGTCCATGGCGCGCTTCTCCAGCTGCCGGACGCGTTCCTTGCTGATGCCCAGCTCCTTGCCGATATCCTCGAGGGTCAAAATCTCCTGTCCCATATGGTGATCGCGGATGATTTTCTGCTCCCGGTCGGTCAATTTATTCAAGGATTCGTTGAGCCACCGCGACCGGGCCTGCGCATCCTTCATGCCGATTACGATATCCTCCGGCGTGGGAGACTCATCGGGCAGGAAATTCTGCCATTCCTCGACTCCGCCCTCGCCGACTTTCGCGTTCAATGATTGATCGCCGCCGTTCAGACGTCCTTCCATGTCGTAGACATCCTCCACGCGGACCTTAAGATCACGGGCAATCTTTTGCCGGTCGGCATGGTCTAGTCCCGCGCGTTCGCTTTTTTGCTCTATTTTCGCCCGCAGCTTTCGGAAATTGAAGAACAGGGATTTTTGCGCCGTTGTGGTGCCGGTACGGACAATCGACCAGTTCCGCAGGACGTAATCCTGAATAGCGGAGCGTATCCACCAGGAAGCATATGTCGAAAAACGAATGCCCCGCTCAGGCTCGAAGCGTGCGGCAGCCTGCATCAGACCTATATTCCCTTCCTGGATCAGGTCTCCCATCGGTAAACCGTAATTTCGGAATTTAGACGCCATGGACACCGCAAGGCGCGCATAGGCCCTGATCAGCTCATGCAGGGCCTTTTCATCGCCCTTTTCACGCCACAGGCGGGCCAGCTCAAGCTCGTGGTCCTTTTCGAGCATCGGCTCGTTCATGGAATTCCGGATATAGTCCCGGTTGGCTTTCTGGGTGCTGGGATCGTCAATATGCGCCATGGGTTCTCCTGATTTTACGGGGGAAGTTGTCCCGCTCTCATCCCTCTATTCGTAGGTATAACGCTTGAGGTTAACAAAACGTCGGAAAATATTTTTTATTGACGTATTTTTTCTTGTTTGCGCGCTGAAAACTTGTACCCGGCGGCCCATCCGGTTTATCTTATAACGCGCTTTCGGTGATCAATACGGGGAAAAGCCCCCACGTGAGGATAATCATGAATACCCTGAAAACCTTCATGCTTCTGGCGGCCCTCATGGCCCTCTTCGGCGGAGTCGGCTATCTGCTGGGAGGTCCGTCGGGCATGCTCATCGCGCTGGCATTCGGGGCGGCGATAAACGCGTTTGCCTATTGGAACTCCGACAAGGCCGTCCTGCGCCTGTATGGGGCCCGACCGATGGAATCCGGCCGCCCGGTTGAAATCACCGCGGAACTCGCCAGGCGCGCAGGCATGCCTGTCCCTAAAGTTTATCTGATTGAGGCTTCTCAGCCCAATGCCTTCGCGACCGGACGCAACCCGCGCCATGCCGCCATCGCCGTATCGCGCGGGCTTCTGGATATTCTTGATGAGGCTGAACTGCGCGGGGTTATCGCCCACGAGCTGACCCACATCAAAAACCGCGACACCTTGACCATGACCGTCACGGCCACGCTGGCGGGGGCTCTATCGACTTTGGCCAATTTCGCTATGTTCACCGGCGGCGCGGGAAGGCGTGAACGCGGCGCCGGCCCCCTGGCCGCCATGGCGCTGATGTTCCTGGCGCCGATGGCCGCCATGCTGGTGCAAATGGCCATCTCCCGCACACGGGAATACGAAGCCGACCGTGGCGGCGCTATAATCTCGGGCGACCCTTCCGCCCTGGCTTCCGCGCTGCGCAAGATTGAAGGCGCCGGGCGACGCGGCAATCCCGTGGCGGAACGCAATCCGGCCACCGCTCATATGTTCATTATCAATCCCCTGTCCGGACGCCGCATGGACAATCTCTTCGCCACCCATCCCGCTACGGAAAACCGGATTGCCGCCCTTGAAACCCTGGCGGGAGGCGGCCTCCCCCCGAGTCTGGGCCGCGTTTCGAAGAATCCCTGGGCGCGGAGGCGAGGCGCATAATGGCCCCTGCCCATCCCCGGCTCAGCCTCATTGTCGCCATGGCGAAAAACAGGATCATCGGAGGCGAAAACCGCCTGCTCTGGCACATTCCCGAGGATTTGAAACGCTTCAAGGCCCTCACCATGGGCAAACCGGTCATCATGGGGCGCAGAACCTTTGAATCCATCGTGGAGCAGCTCGGAAAGCCCCTGCCCGGCCGGCCCAATATCGTGGTCAGCCGCAGCGGCTATAAAGCCGAGGGCGCCAGCGTGTTTCCGGACCTGGAACAGGCCATCGCCCACGGGGAAACGCTCACGGAGGGCGAGATCTTCATCATCGGCGGCGCGCAGATCTATGCGCAGGCCCTGCCCCTGGCAACACGGATATACCTGACGGAAATTGACCGGGACTATGAGGGCGACGCCTTTTTCCCGGCCCTTTCCCCATCAGCCTGGCGCATCGAGGCGCAGGAGCCGCATGAAGGTGACCCGGCCTTCACGTTTTTCGAGCTTACCCGGCCTTGAGAAATCCCCAATAACACCACTCCAATATTTCCAAACATGACTACAAAAACCAACGATGGCGAGTTACCATCCCCGCATGAGCGATCTTCTGAATCAGATTTCCAGCATCGAACCCGATATCATGGGCGTCTTCGGCCTTCTGTTGCTGTGCGGAATTCTGGGCGGCATTCTTTCCAGCCGGATCGGGTGGCTCCCCACCATCACGGCCTTTATGCTGGTTGGATTCATATTCGGCCCTGACGGGGCGGGAATTATCTCCAAGAAGATGCTCTCCCATTCCAGTTTTCTCATCGATATCGCTCTGGGCCTGATTCTCTACAGGCTGGGCACCATGCTTCATCCCTTGCAGATCATACGATCCACGAAACTGACCGTAACGTCTCTGGCCGAGGCCGGCCTGACCTTCCTGGGAGTTTCCGCCATTGTCGCGGCCTTCGGATACAGCACCACGGCGGCCATGCTGATCGGCGCGATTGCGATTTCCTCCTCTCCCGCCGTGCTCGTTCATGTCGCCGAGGAGATGGGCGCCGCCGGGCCTGTTACGGACCGGGCTGAATCGCTCGTAGCGCTGAACAATATTTTCTCCTTCCTGCTCTTCACAATGATTTTGCCCTTTGCCATTTCAGGAACAGAGGTTTCTCTTCTGGGAGCATTTTCGATCTCGCTCTATCGCATGGTGTCCGCCGCCCTTATCGGCCTGTGCATGGCCTGGGTCGCCATGCGGATCGCGCGGCTCCTGAAGAAATCAGAAGAACATTACAGATTTACCATCATTATAGGGGCGCTGATGCTCACGCTGGGCATTTCCAACATGCTTTACGCCTCCATGCTGTTTTCAGCGCTGGCCCTGGGGATTGCAACCAGATGGTTCGAACACCGCCATTCAAAGCTCTCCAATGTCAGCCTGGGCGAAGGCGCGGATCTCTTCCTGATTATCCTGTTTGTCACCGCTGGGGCGAAGACGGACATCAACGCGCTCCTTATGGCGGGATCCCTTCCATTTATTCTGGTTCTGGTCCGCGTTGCCGCGAAATTCACAGGGGTTTTTGCCACCAATCCGCTGGCGGGTTACAGCGCGCGTGAAGCCACCGCCACGTCCCTGCTGCTGATCCCCATGGCGGGCATGGCCATCGGGCTCGTCAGCACACTCAGCAGCCTTGCGCCCAACATGGATGACGGAGGCCAGACCTCCGCGATCGTGTTCGGGATGGTGATTATTTTCGAGACGATTGGGCCCTTCGCGGCGGTGAAGGCCTTTGTGATGTCGGGTGAAGCCTGGAAGACCTTCCCGAAGGAAGAAAAAGAGGACCACCCCCAGAAACAGGGGTAATCCTCGGAAATTCCTTAACCGGCTCCTTAGCCGTTTGCGACCTTGGCCACTTCGGCGGCAAAGTCCTCTTCTTCCTTCTCGATCCCCGCGCCTCGGAATGATCTCGATATTTCAAACGCTGGAGGCCTGCCCAAATGGCAGCATAAAATTTAAGGAGCCGTTGTTGACAGATGATGGCCAGGTCTGTCTCCTATGCGCTCCAACAAATACCCAGACCCTTGGTGCGTCAATATTCCAGCCGCTACGCCCAATTCAGGGCTTTGTGAAAGATTTGAGGTTACCGATCCGGTGATTACGCCAAAAATTCCCGATAAAATACGAGTAGGAAGATTCATGAAAAAGCCTTTCTGTTACCCAGAAAACTTTTACAGAATATTTAGGGATGTGCCAACAAAAATTAATGCCGCTGAAAAAATTATAAGGGCCTGTCGTTAAGGTTTCGCGTACAGGCCCTTAAGAAAGATTGGAATTACCCGTTTGCGACCTTGGCCACTTCGGCGGCAAAGTCCTCTTCTTCCTTCTCGATCCCCCCGCCGAGCTGAACCCGTGCAAATCCGGTGATTTTGATGGAAGATCCGGCGTCCTTGGCGGCCTTCTCGACGACTTGTGAAACCTTTGTTTCACCGTCGATCACGAAGACCTGCTCCAGAAGGACGACCTCTTCATAATATTTACGCACACGGCCCTCGATCATCTTTTCGATGATGTTGTCGGGCTTGCCGCTCTCGCGCGCCTGCTCGATCAGAACGCTGCGCTCGCGCTCCAGAAGCGCCGGGTCCAGGCCCGCCACGTCCAGAGATTCAGGATTGGCCGCCGCGATATGCATCGCGATCTGCTTGCCCAGGGCCTCCAGTGTTTCTTTCTTGGCTTCGGATTCCAGCGCGACCAAAACGCCGATCTTCCCCAGACCCTCGCCCAGCGCGCCGTGGACATAGGCCGCGACAAGACCCTTGCCGACCTGCAGGCGCTGCATCCGGCGTAGCGTCATGTTCTCGCCGATCTTCGCGATCAGGTCCGTCAGGGTTTCCTGGACGGATTTCCCTCCTCCGAAACCTTTCGAGGCTAGATCCTCAACACTATTCGCGCTCAGGGCTATGGAAGCCGTTTTTTTCACGAAATCCTGAAACTCGGCGTTGCGGGCGACGAAGTCGGTTTCGGAATTCACCTCTACCACCGCGCCGGTCGTTCCGTTGGTTTCCACCGCGACAAGCCCCTCGGCCGCCGTGCGTCCGGATTTTTTGGCCGCCTTGGCCAAGCCCTTGGCGCGCAGCCAGTCCACCGATTTTTCGATATCGCCGCCATTCTCCACCAGCGCCTTTTTGGCGTCCATCATGCCCGCGCCGGTTTTCTCGCGCAGGTCCTTAACCATGGAAGCTGTAATATCTGCCATTTCATTCTCCTTATTTTCCAAGAAATATATTAAGCCGAAGCCGCTTTTTTCGTATCCGCAGGTTCTTCCGCGGCGATCTCTGCGGGCAGCTCAACCTTTATATCAATGGCGGCGCCTAAATCTTTGCCTGAAGAGGTCATTTCCGCCTTCAGTCCGTCGAGAACCGCATCCGCCATCAGGTCGCAATACAGGTCAATGGCGCGCAAGGCATCATCATTGCCCGGGATCACATAGTCCACGCCTGCGGCGCTGGCATTCGAATCCACGATCGCAAACACTGGAATGCCCAGCTTGTTGGCTTCCTTGATCGCGATGTCTTCCTTCGTCGTGTCGATGACGAACAGCGCGTCCGGACGTCCGCCCAGATCCTTGATCCCGCCGATGGCCGATTCAAGCTTGCCGCGTTCGCGCGCGAGCATCAGAAGCTCTTTTTTCGTCCGGCGGCCCTGCTTTTCCTCGCTGCCGAGGATATCGTCCAGCTCACGCAAACGGTTGATGGAATTGGAAATCGTCTTCCAGTTGGTGAGCATCCCGCCCAGCCAGCGCTGATTGACGTAGTATTGTCCGCAACGCTTTGCGGATTCCATGATTTTATCCTGCGCCTGGCGCTTGGTGCCCACGAACAAAACCCGTCCGCCGCGGGAAACGATGTCGCGCAGCGCCTTGATCGCGTCGCGCATCATGGGCTGTGTCTGCTGCAGGTCGATGATGTGGATCCCGTTGCGCACACCGAAGATATACGGGCGCATCTTGGGGTTCCAACGATGGGTGTTGTGTCCGAAGTGAACGCCTGCTTCAAGCAGTTGACGCATGGTGATTTCTGGCAATGCCATTTTATATGCTCCTTTTCCGGTTATAGCCTCTGCGGGTTTGTCCCTCTCCGAGGAGAAGCACCGGAGGGCGGCTGGATATAATCCTTGGCCCCTGCCCGCATGTGAATTTAGTACAGTGAGGGGGTTCTACAGGCTTGGCGCGCGATTTGCAAGGTTTTTCTTATCCCCCCCTCAGGGAGAGGCTTGTTTTAAGGCCACGTCCCTTAACACGACGGGCAAATTGAAATTCACGTCTTCCTTGGTGAGCTCGACCTCCTCGATGGTCACATCGAAATGGGCGCGGGCCTGGGCGATGACCTCGTCCACCAGGATTTCCGGTGCCGAGGCCCCCGCGCTCAGGCCGAGCGTTCCAATCCCTGCCAGCGCGGGCCAATCCACCTCCGCCGCGCTGCGCACCAGGCTGGCCCGCGGGCAGCCGTGAAGCTGCGCGACCTCCACCAGCCGGTTGGAATTGGATGAATTGGGCGCGCCGATCACCAAAAGCGCGTCGCTGCGCGGGGCGATAGCCTTAACGGCCGCCTGCCGGTTGGTGGTCGCATAGCAGATATCCTCGCGCTTTGGCCCCTTTATGGCCGGGAAACGCGCCTGCAGGCTTGCTACGATCTGCGCCGTGTCATCGACCGACAGCGTGGTTTGGGTGCAATAGGCCAGATTGTCAGGATCCGCCACTCTGACCCGTCCCGCATCCTCCACCGTCTCCACCAGAGTCACCGCGCCGGGAGGAAGCTGCCCCATCGTGCCCACCACCTCCGGATGCCCCGCATGGCCGATCAGGATCACATGATTCCCCTCCCGGTGATGACGCTCAGCCTCCTTATGGACCTTGCTGACCAGCGGGCAGGTCGCGTCGATATAGAACATCTCGCGCCGCGCGGCCTCGGCCGGAACGGATTTAGCCACGCCATGGGCGGAGAACACAACGGGCTGGCCGTCGTCGGGGATCTGGGTCAGCTCCTCGACGAAAATCGCACCCTTCGCCTTCAGGGAATCGACGACATATTTATTATGAACGATTTCATGGCGCACATAGACCGGCGCGCCGTATTTCTCCAGCGCCTTCTCGACGATCTGGATCGCCCGGTCCACCCCCGCGCAAAACCCGCGCGGCGCGGCCAGAAGGATGGTAAGAGAGGGCTTGGTCATGGGAGTTTCATAGCACCCAACGTCATGTTTTGTCACCAAAATGGTGAAACGGAAGGCGGAAGTCTATCCCCCGTTCCCGTTCTTCGCGAGATCTTCCAGATTTGCATGCGGCGGCATGCCCACGGCGTTGAATCCGCAATCCACATAATGCACCTCGCCCGTCACGGCGGAGGACAAATCAGACAGCAGATACAGCCCCGCCCCGCCCAGCTCTTCAAGCTCAACCGATCTGCGAAGAGGCGACGTCAAAACATTATATTTAAATGTTTTTCTGGCCCCACCAATCACC
>JAIOYC010000035.1 GCA_021741325.1 Alphaproteobacteria bacterium | reverse complement strand
GCTGGGACGACAGCTTAAAAACCTGGGCGTTGAGGCTTCTTTTGCACAAAACGGGCATGAGGCGATCACCGCGCTGGAGACAGGCGAATACGGAATTTTGATCACTGACCTTCATATGCCGGGCCTGGACGGGTACGGCGTCGTGCAGACGATACGCGCGGCGGAAAAAGACACGGGAACGCATTTTCCCGTCATCGTCCTGACCGCCGACGTTCAAATGGCGCAGCGCGACGCTTATCTGCGCCACGGGTTTGACGAATGCCTTTTAAAGCCGGTTTCCCTGGGGCAGTTCCGCCGGCTTCTGATCCGCTGGGGGTTGCTGGACGGCGAAGCGGTTATCCAGAGCGAAGAAGAGAGTCCAGCCATCGATTCAGAAAAGGATTCACCGCCGATTGATCAAAAAGCCCTGAAGGAACAGATGGGCGCGCTCGATGAGGGAGCGGTTGAGATGCTGCATATGTTCGCGGACATGACGGCGCCCCTGATCGAAAAAATGAATGCCGCGCAGGCCAAGGGAGATTGCCCGGCGCTGGCCGAGATCGCCCATAGTCTTAAGGGGGCGGCCCGCTCGGCCTGCTGCCCGCATCTGGGAAATCTGGCGGGCATGGTGCAGGAGCGCGCCGAGAAAAACGAGACATCGGCGGATCTGGTCGCGCAGGCGCAAGCGGAGTTCGGGCGGGTAAAAGCCTATCTGGATCAGGGACTTTTACGCCCCGAAACAGGCGCGGCGCCGTAACACGGCGCAATAATCCGTGATTTGTCGGCGGACGCGCGGACCCTTACCCTAGCAGGCATGAGCAGCATTCATCCCACTTCCATCATTGAAAAGGGCGCGCAGATCGACCCCGGCGCGACCATCGGGCCTTATTGCGTGATCGGGCCCCATGTCGTCATAGAGGCGGGTGTGGTTCTGAAGTCCCATGTCGTGATCGAAGGCCACACCTCCATCGGAGAAAACACCATTGTTTATCCGTTCGCCTCGCTTGGCTCACCGCCGCAGGATTTGAAATTCGCGGGCGAGGAATCCCGGCTGGTCATCGGAAAAAACAACACCATCCGGGAGCATGTCACCATGAACCCCGGCACGGCGGGGGGAAATCTGGAAACCCGGATCGGAAATAACGGCCTGTTCATGGCGTCCGCTCACGTCGCGCATGATTGCGTGCTGGGGGATCATGTGATCATGGCCAACAACGCCGCGCTGGGCGGGCATGTCACGCTAGGCGACAATGTGATTATCGGCGGGCTTTCCGCGGTGCATCAGTTCGTACGCATCGGCGCGCACGCGATCATCGGCGGCATGAGCGGCGTGGACAGCGACGTCATTCCCTATGCCCGCGTCAAGGGAGAGCGCGCGCATCTGGCGGGCCTGAATTTGATCGGGCTAGAGCGCCGGGGATTTTCACGGGATCATATCCGTACGCTGCAAAAAGCCTATGAAGCCCTTTTCGAGGCAGGCGGCACGATGGACAGCCGGATCGAGGAGGTCGCGCGCACCTACGGGCAGGACGACACGGTGAGTGCGATCCTGGACTTCGCCCGGGGGAAAAGCAGGTTCCCGCTATGCCAGCCGCCCCGCAGATAACCCCGCCCACGCGCCTGGGCGTCATCGCGGGCAGCGGATGCCTGCCGGGGCTTTTGCTGGAAGCGTGCGACCGCCGCCATATCGAGACATTTGTTGTCGCCTTTCAGGGACGGACCGACCCGGCGATCACCATCGGGCGGAATCATCTCTGGACGCGGCCCGGCGCACCGGGAAAGGCGATCCGGGCCCTGAAATCGCACGGCGTGCGGGATCTGGTGTCCATCGGGGCGTTGCGGCGCCCATCCCCCGCAGAATTACGGCCCGATTTCAAGGCGCTTCAGTTTTTGGCGCGCACCGGATTTTCATTCAGGGGCGATGACGGATTGCTGCGCGCTCTAAAAATCTTTCTCGAAGCGGAGGGATTCCGGATGCACGGCGTGCAGGAATTTTTAGAAAACCTGCTTATGCCCGCAGGAACTCTGGGACGCGTTAAGCCCCTGGAAGACCAGAAGCGCGATATTGCGCGCGGGATAGAGGTCGCGCGAACGCTCGGCGCCTTGGATGTCGGACAGGCGGTGATCGTACAGGGCGGCTTTGTGCTGGGCGTGGAGGGCGCAGAGGGAACGGACGCTCTGATCCGGCGGTGCGGGGCGCTGCACCGCACGGGCCGGGGGGGTGTTTTGGTCAAACTCTGCAAGCCGCAGCAAGATCGCGCGCTGGACCTGCCGGCGATCGGACCAGACACCATCCGCGCTGCCTCGGAATCAGGTCTTTCGGGGATTGCGGTGCAGGCCGGAGCCAGCCTGCTCGTCGATCCGGAAACCGTCGTAACGCTGGCGGATTCGGCGGGGCTGTTTGTCATCGGGATTGAAAATATATCCTAGGCGGTTCTTTTGCCGGACCCCAGAAAAGACAAAGCGTGTTCCTCCGCATCCATGCCCGTTTCCGCCTGAAGAATGATGTTGAGGGCCCCGGTAGCCGCGCCGAGCGCTCCTCCGAAGACCGCGCCGCCGATCAGCTTGCCGGCGGGCTTTATCGTGTCGCCTGTGAAAGCCCGGTAAAAATGTCCGACCACAGGGATATGCTGCAGGGGATTCACCATGTCCAGAACATCGGCGAAGGTGAACTCATCCGGATTGGCTCCGCCGTCCGTTCCGGGGGATTGAGTTCCTTCGCCGGGCCGGGGTGCGAAAGCGTTTTCAAAGGGGCGCATCGCATCCCCTTTCAGGGCCGCGCTCAAGACATCCTCTATCCGGCGCGGTCCGTCCGCCGAGGGATCGCGTGGCGCATCGACCCAGGCCGGAATGGAGCCCGCGGTGCGGTCGTTTTGCACCATGGTCAGAATTTTTTTTGCCTGTCCTGCTCCCGCCGGGTTATGGTGGGTAACGGTGGGGATGCTGGAAAGCTTGTCAATCATGGCGAAAATGTCCTTTGCCTTTTAGGGCGCGTGCCCTAGATGAGAAGGAGTGCAAACCCCATGCCAGAGATGCTCTTTACCCTTTTCGATGAGAATCCGGAGTCCGGCGCCGCGCTGAGAGGGCTTCTGGAAAGCGCCGGTCTGACGGCCTTTTGCGCGGTGAAGGAACAGGAGATTCTCGGGGCAGAAAATCCCGGCGGGGTTTTACGGCTTGAAGGGCCCGGTGTCCTTGAGAGGTTTGAAAAGCCCGTCCGGGCGGGGATTGTGCTGGATCGCCTGCGCAGGAACTTGCGCGAAACATCCGCGCCGGAAGAACATAAAAATGCCGTGGGGCCTTATGTGCTGGACTCCGAAGCCTGCAGGCTGATAGATCCTGAAACAGGAAGGCATATAGATCTGACGGAAAAAGAGCGGGATATTCTGGTTTTTCTGACGGAACGAAAAGGCCAGACAGTGCCCCGGGACTTGCTGCTGCGTGAAATCTGGCGCTATGGGGACAACATAGAAACGCACACGCTGGAAACCCATATATACCGGCTGCGCCGGAAAATAGAAAAAAATCCCGCGGGGCCGGATCTTCTTCTGACGGACAAGGAAGGGTATATTCTGGCCGGACAGGATGACGACGATGCTTAGAGAGGCCGATCCTCCAGCGCCTTGTCCACCGCGCTTCTAAGGCTGTTTAGAAACGTGTCGCTGCGCTCTATCGTCAGGACATCCACACCGCGTTCCCGCAAGAGCTTTACATCCACCAGGATGCTATAAAGGGCGCGTATCTCCTCAGATTCCAAAGCGGGAGGAGATTCTTCCAAAACCGGAGATTCCAAAGATCCCGAAGGCGCCGTGGCTTCCGCGGCGTGCTGGTAGGCCTGGGCAGCGCGGGCAGCCCGGGATGAGGAAGCCCGGGGAACGGCCATCGATTCGGGCATGGAAGATGAGGAATCCGTATGACCGGACGGGGATTTCGTTTCCAGAGTTTTTATAAAATTTTCAAGGAACAGACCCAGGGCCTCTAGAGACATGGTGGCCCGATCCTCGGGTTCGGAAGAATCCTCGGGCGCGTGATCGTCTTTCCCGCGACGCCCTTCCTGATCCGGATCATGACGGCGGATATCCAGACGCGTATCGACATTTTCGACACGGCGCAGCAATTCCGGAAATATATTTCCCAGCGCTGAAAACATCCTGTTTCTAACGTTGCTATGTTGTTGTTATAATACCATTATACCGCAAACAGGCCTTAAAAGCCAACCCCCTGGGTCTTCAGGGGGTCTTTTCAGGAGCGGGAACCGCCTTGATCAGCGCGTCGATATTGGTGCCGGGGCGGACTTCGTACCAGGGCGCTTCGTACGAGCCCAAGACAATTTTCTGGCCGTCCGGGGCGTCGTAGGTGAAGGTGATGGATGCAATATCGGCAAAGACCGGCCATTGTTTCACGCCATCGACTATCATGGGTTCCGCATTGCTGGCGGCCACGGGGCGGACATGAAGCTCCATGGTCGCATCGTAGAGACGCTTGAAATCAAAGAAGGGTTTTATTTTTTTGTAATGATCCTTGGTCAGGGGCAGATACTGAAATTTCTCCATGTCGTTGGGCATGATGGTGATCCATTCATAGCCGTACGGGTAGGGAAAATAGGGAAGCTTGTCGTCCTGCGCGTTCATGAATTTGAAGTTCAGCATGGGGACTTTGAAATCGGGCGTGATCTGCACGAAAATCTTGGTTTTGATCTTGATGTAGTCTTTGTCGGGCTCGTAGGAGCCAAAGCCCCATTTGAGACGAAGGTTTTCTTTCTCGTAAATTTTATTTTTGACGTATTTCGAATTTTCCTTCACATAACGATCAAGAACCTCGATGATTTTCTTGAAATCGGGCGTTCCATTCGTCAGCTTGAAGAAGGAAAAGACCGTTTTTTCGTAGTCGGACAGAGCTTCGGATTCCTGGGCTTCGGATTTCGGGGCGGCGGCTTCCTCGGCGCGAGAAATCCCCGCACCTGCAACGGCGCATCCGCAGAGCATGAGGAAAAAAAATAGCTTAAGACGATTCATTTCCTGATATTTTATCCTGATCTTTTACAAAGGCCCCATGGAATTATTGTACCTGAGTTTGAGGATTTTGTCGTGACAAAGGATAAAAATCCAGACCCCGAAAAACCCGTCCCGGCGGACAAGGCCCTGTGGGCGGCGGTCACGCGGGATATCAAGCCCTTGCCTGGCCGCGTCCGGGAAGAGGCGCCGGAAGACGGTTCGGAAATGGGCCCCGGCCGAATCGTGATTCCGCCGCCGCGTTCCGCCCAATCCACGCCTTCGCCCCGGCAGTCCAATGAGATGGATAAAAAAACACGCGAGAAGCTTGAACGGGGCAAGTTGCGGATTGAGGGGCGGCTGGACCTGCACGGGTTCACGCATGACAGGGCCCGGGCGGAGCTGGAGAGCTTTATCCGTCTTTCGTATGAAAAGGGGTTGAGGTGCGTTCTGGTTATCACCGGGAAGGGCGCGAAAAAAACAGAAAACCCGGACGTGCATGTATCGGCCGGGGGAGGGCTTCTGAAGCGCAGCGTGCCGGAGTGGCTGGGCACGCCGGGGATCGCAGGCATGGTCTTGCGGATTCATCCCGCGCGCGCGCAGCATGGAGGAGAGGGCGCGCTGTATGTGTATCTGCGCAAAAACAAGGGATGAAAAAGCAACAGAGAATGGCTATATAATCGGACCATCATGAAAAAGACCGAGCATAAAACACAATACGACATCATCATTGTCGGCGGAGGGCCCGCGGGATTGTGCTTCGCGCGCGCGCTGGACGGCGCGGGGCTGGCTGTGGCGATCATCGAAAAACAGGCGCAGAGCGTTCTGGCCGATCCGCCGTATGACGGGCGGGAAATCGCGCTGACCCACCGCTCGCGGACGATCATGGGCGATCTGGGAATCTGGAAGAAAATTCAGCCGGATCATATATCCCTGATCCGTCACGCCCATGTCCTGAACGGCGAGTCCCCCTATGCGCTGTCCTTCAGCTTCCGGGAAGCCGGGCGGGAAAATCTGGGCTTCATGGTGTCCAACAACCGCATCCGCAAGGCCGCCTATGAGGCCGCACATGAAATGGCGGGCCTGACATTCATCACGGGCCGGGAAGTCGCCCGTGCTCATACGAACGCGCAAGGGTGCGCCGTGGAGCTGGCGGATGGCGAAATCCTCAAGGGATCTCTTCTGGTGGCGGCGGACAGCCGCTTTTCCGCGCTGCGCCGCATGATGGGCATCCCGGTGGAGATGCTGGATTTCGGACGCGTGTGCATTGTGTGCAAAATGAGCCATGAACTCCCGCACGCCGAGACGGCCTATGAATGTTTCCATTATGACCGGACCCTGGCGGTTTTACCGCTGAACAATCAGGAAGTTTCGGTGGTGATCACCCTGCCCGCCTCGGAGAGCGAAGCGCTTCTGGCGATGCCTCCGGAGGATTTCGCCGCTGACATGGAGCGGCGCACGGCGGGACGGCTGGGCGCGATGAGCCTGATCAGCGCGCTTCATTCCTATCCCTTGATATCCTCCCATGCGGTGCGCTTTCACGGCCCGCGCTTCGCGCTTCTGGGCGACGCGGCAGTGGGAATGCACCCGGTCACGGCGCACGGATTCAATCTGGGCCTGCGGGGGGCGCATACGCTGGCCGGGGAGATCCGCAACGCTCTGGATGTCGGGGGAGATATCGGGGCGCACGGCGTTCTGGAGCGCTACAGCGGGCGCCACCGCCAGGCCTGCCGCCCACTTTATCTGGGAACCAACGCGCTGGTGAAGCTCTACACGAAGAATACGCCCGCCGCCCGTCTGGCCCGGGGAGCCCTCTTGCGGCTGGGCAACCGGATCGGACCGGCGAAAAAACTCATCATGAACCAGCTGACGGAAATCGACGCGGCGTAAACCCTATTCGGCCTCATCCCCGAACGAAATGCCCAGCGACCGGGCCGTATGGACCATGGTGCCCTCGGGCCGCACGACGCGGCATTCCCGGATGGCGTCCTCAATGGGAACGGCTGTGACTTTGCGGTTCTGCCACGCCACCATGCAGCCAAAGCGGCCCTCCTGGATCAAATCCACGGCCTTGACGCCGAAGGCCTGCGCCAAGAGCCGGTCATTCCAGGTGGGCGATCCGCCCCGCTGGACATGGCCCAGCACGGTCACGCGCGTTTCAAAGCCCGTTTCCCGCGCGATCCGGGGGCCTAAATAATCCCCGATGCCGCCATAGCGCGTTTCCCCGCCGTGATAGACGACTTCCAGCTTTTCCCCGTTGGGGGACTTCACCGCCTCGGAGACGATCATGAGGGCAAAATTCCGACCGGAATCCTTCACACGGGCGATCTTCCGCGCCACGGCTTCAATCGTATAGGGAATTTCGGGGATCAGGATAACGTCCACCCCGCCCGCGATGCCCGCCGCCAGCGCGATATGGCCCGCGTCCCGGCCCATGACCTCAAGGATCATCACCCGGTCGTGGCTGGCCGCGGTGGGCTGGAGCCGGTCCAGCGCCTCGGTGGCGACCGCGACCGCCGTGTCGAAACCCACGGAGCGATCCGTCATGGCCAGATCATTGTCGATGGTTTTGGGAATGCCGACGAAATTCAGATCTCCCTGTTTGGCCAGACGGCTCAAAATGTCGAAACTGCCGTCGCCGCCAATGCCGATCAGGGCGTCCATCCCCAGCGCCTTGCAGGCCGCGATCAGTTCCGCCGAGCGGTCCTTCACGCTGCCGTCCGGCATGGGATATTTAAAGGGATTCCGGCTGTTCGTCGTGCCCAGGACCGTGCCGCCGCGCCGGAGCATGAAGCCGTCGAAATCCTCGGGTTTCAGGGCTTTAACCCGGGGCGGGGCCTCCAGAAGGCCCGCCGTGCCGTGCTCGATTCCCAAAACCTCCCATCCCAGCAGGGCCGAGCGGTGCACCACCGCCCGCATGACTGCGTTCAGACCCGCGCAATCCCCGCCGCTCGTCAAAATTCCGATCTTTTTTTTCATAATTACACGCTCCTGTGTGACTTTTATGGTATCAAATTCTTCAATCTATGATATACTGTATCTTTCAAGGATAAACGATGTACGATTTTTCTCACATGCAGGATGTAGACGAACTGAGATTGAAGGTGGTCGAATATCGGGCCGAACACCGCGAGCTCGACGATCTCATTGACGGCCTGACCAACAGCGGTCAGCCCATTAACCTGTTTCAGATGCAGCAATTCAAGAAGAAAAAGCTCTGGCTGAAGGACATGATCCAAAAGATTGAGAGCTCCCTGATTGACGATATCATCGCCTAGACCCGTTTTATTGGAGAGGAAGACCTCAAAAATTTTCCGGAACGAACTATAGCAAGTCCCCTCGCGCATGACCCATTCAGACCCTTCTCCTCTCGTCGGCATTATCATGGGCTCCAACTCCGACTGGGAGACCATGAAACATGCGCATGAGATCCTGCACGAAATGGGTATTCCCCATGAGGTCCGCATCGTTTCCGCCCACCGCACACCCGAGCGGCTTTACGAATACGCCAAAACCGCGAAGAAGCGCGGGCTGAAAGTCATCATCGCCGGAGCGGGGGGCGCGGCCCACCTGCCCGGCATGGCGGCCAGCCTGACCCCGCTGCCTGTTCTGGGTGTGCCGGTGGAGAGCCGCGCGCTCAAGGGCATGGACAGTCTTTTGTCCATCGTGCAGATGCCCGGCGGCATTCCAGTAGGAACGCTGGCGATCGGCGAGGCGGGCGCGAAAAACGCCGGGCTTCTGGCCGCCGCGATTCTGGGGACATCCGACGAATCCATTGCGCAAAAGCTTGAGAAATTCCGGGAGACACAAACAGCCGGGGTTGCCGATCAACCGGCCTGATCGTCAGGCTTCCCGGGAGTGGTTTCCGGTTCTGCCGGAGCCGGAACAGCCCGGATAAATTCCTCGTCTTCGGCCTGTTCGTCGAAATTTTTCTGCTCGAAATTCACCTGCTTGCGGATATCGGCGAGGTCGTTTTCCTCCATGAATTCCTCGAACTGCCGCGAGAGCGCATAGCGTACATATTGAAGGCGTCGGACCACGCGCCCCAGAAGCCGCATCACCTTGGGAATTTCCTCCGGCCCCAGCAGGAGAGTGGAAAGGGCAATAATGAACAGAAGCTCGGAGAAACCAAAATCAAGCATGGGGACGCACCGGACCGGCAGGGGCGAAGAGGAACGGCATGGATGAAAGCCGGCTCATCCGGTTACCCGTTTTTCTGATCGTCCCTGTTTTTTTCCAGCGCTTTGGGGGCGGAATCATCCTCGTCCCGCAAGCCTTTCTTGAAGCTTTTGATTCCCTTGGCGAGGTTTTCCGCGATAAGGGGAACCCGGGCGGCTCCGAAAATTAGGAAGACCAGCAACAGAACAATCGCAATCTGAAAAAATCCGGGGGCCATTTCTACATATCCTCTGTTTCTTCTTCATCCAGCCTGTCCGCGGGAGCGAACAGATCACCGGAAGAAGGAATAACCTCGATCGCCGGGCGGCGGTCCAAAAGGCCGGACGCTTTCAAGTCGTCCAGGCCAGGCAGGTCCATAATAGACTCCAGACAGAATTGGTCAAGGAAACTCGTGGTTGTCACCCAGGTAAGAGGTTTTCCGGGGGTTTCGCGGCGGCGGCCCGGCTTGACCCATCCGGCCTCGATCAGGAAATCCAGCGTCCCCCGATGGGTGGCCACACCGCGGATATTTTCAATCTCGGCGCGCGTGACGGGCTGGTGATAGGCGACGATCGCCAGCGTTTCCAGCGCAGCGCGGGAGGGCTTTTTGCTGGCTTCCCGCTCCAGCTTGAGGGCGTCCCCCAGATCCGGCGCGGTGCGGAACGCCCATTTTCCGTCGATCTCATTCAGGACAACCCCTCGTCCCTCATAATAGCCCTGAAGCGCCATCAGCGCCGCACCGATGTCGGTTCCTTCCGGCAGACGCTCGTGCAGGTCCTTCACGCTCAGCGGTTCCGCGGCGGCGAACAAAAGAGCTTCGAGAAGGCGTATGGGGGCCGGAGTCATGGGGTTTCCCTCTCTGATGTTTCGCGCAGATAGACGGGCCGGAAGAGGCCGTCCTGGCGGATCTCGATCCGGCCCTGCTTCACGAGTTCCAGCCCCGCCAGAAGCGTGGCCGCGAGAGCGGAGCGCCCGAAGATCTTATCGCGTATGTCCTCGGGGATAAAACTCTCCAGCGTGGTCCAGACGCTTTTCAGCCCCGTGCGGGGAAGCTGCCCCAGCATCCGCGTGACGCGCTCCATCGCCTCGTCGGCGGACATGAGGTTGAAGACGGGCAAATCGTAGCTGCTGTTTTCCCGGCGGCGGCGGATATCGCCATAGGCCTTCAAGAGGTCGTAAAAGCTCGCGTCCCAGCGGGTCGCGGTCGTAACGGGAAATGTCTCGGGCATACCGCGTGCAAACACATCCTGGCCAAGGCGGGGAAGCGTCTGCAGTTTGCCGGCGGCGTTTTGCATGGCTTCCAGGCGGCGAAGCTGGAATTGCAGAGCCTCGGCCATTTCGGCGGCGCCGGGTTCTTCGCCGCCGGGTTCACGCGGCAAAAGAAGGCGGGATTTCAGGTAGGCAAGCCAGGCCGCCATGACCAGATATTCAGCAGCCAGATCCAAGTTGAGCGCCTTGGCGCGCTCAACAAAGACAAGATACTGCCGGGCAAGCTGGAGAATGGATATTTTGGAGAGGTCCACCTTCTGCGTCCGTGCCAGCTCCAGCAGGACGTCGGTGGGCCCTTCATAGCCGTCAATGTCCAGCAAGAGCGCGTCGGCCTCATGCACGGAATCCTCCGCGACGCGCGGGTGGTCTTCCTGAAAGACGGATGGTGAAATCATGCTTCTTCTTTAGCTCAAAACTTTCCGTTCCGGAAGCATTTGCACAGGAAACTCCCCTTGAATCGGAGAATTTATGACGTTTTCAGACCGATTCCTCCCCGGAGACGGGGACAGAAAGCTTCAGCATGGTGGGAACGGCGGTCAGCGGCAGGAACAGGCTGACCGCCGTTCCCTTGCCGGGCTCGCTTTCCAGGTCCACCGTGCCGCCATGCAGCGCGATGATGTTTTTCACCAGCGCCAGCCCCAGCCCGGCCCCGCTTCGCGAAAGCCGCATATTCCCCACGGCGCTGTGAGCGCGCTCGAAGGGCTCGAAAATCCGCATACGGTCTTCCCGGGATATCCCCACGCCCGTATCGCTGACCGTGATGGTAAAGCCCGCATGGCTCCGCGTGGCCGCAATCCGGATCGTTCCACCCGCCGGGGTGAAGGTGATGGCGTTGCGGACCAGATTGATGAGGGCCTGGCGCAGTCGCCGCTCGTCGGCATAGACCGCGCCGATCGTCTCGGGGCACGCGATCTCCAGGGAGATCTGATCCTTGCGGGCCCATTCCTCAACAAGATCCCGCACGCCCTGCAACATGCTGTGAATATTCACGTCGGACCGGTCCAGCGCCATATATCCGGCTTCCAGCGTGGCGAGATCCAGGATGTCGTTGATGAGCGTCAGGAGGCGGTCGCTGGCGGTCTGGATGTCCTGGGTGTATTGTTTCTGCCTTTCGTTCAACGGACCGAAAAATTCCTTTCCCAGAATTTCGTTGAATCCCATGATGGCATTCAGGGGCGTGCGGAGCTGATAGGAAACATTGGCCAGGAAATCCACCTTGAGCTGTTCGGCGGCTTCCAGCGCCGCGTTTTTTTCCCGCAGCGCATTTTCAACCCGGACCGTGTCCGTCACATCCCGGTAGCTGATCAGCACGCCGCCATCGGGAATGGGAACGGTCACGTAATCGACGAGGGTATCATTGGTGCGGTGCAGGCGCCCTTCCTGCATCCGGCGTTCCAGACCCTTGGCGATCAAATCTTCCTTCTGCCGGGGCCAGGTTTTCTCCTCGAAAAACGGTTTTTGCTTTTCCACGACCGTGGTGATGTGGGGTTCTCCGCTCAGGGACTCGGGATTAAATTTCCACAAGGTTGCAAAGGCCGGATTCCAGAGCTTCAGCCGCCCGTCCCCGCCGTACACCGCGATGGCTTCGTCGAGATTGTCCAGCGTTTCCTTCTGCACCGCGATCAGGGTGTTGTAAGAGGATTCAAGCTCCAGCCGGCTGGTCACATCCTCAAAGGTCATCATCAGCCCGCCCATGGAGTGGGGGACCGCCAGCATCCGCAAGACCGTGCCGTCGGGTAGATAGAGCATATCCTCGAAGGGATCGATCAGGCGCGTGAACATGTCCCGCCAGCTTTGCTTGAAGCGCCGGAAATCAGCCTGCTCGGGCAGACGGCGGGTTTCACGGAGTTTTTCCATGATCTCCCCGAGCCGGGGCCGGGTGTTGAGCCACTGATCCTCCAGCCCCCAGAGCTGGGCATAGGAGGAATTGTAGAATTCAAGCCGCTCGTCCGCGCCGTAAATAGCGATGGCGCTGCGCAGCTGTTCCAGAAGCTCGCGGTTGGAGGATTGATGCCGCTTAAGCTCGTTTTCAAGATCCTCTTCCCGCGTCACGTTGTAGGCGATGCCCAGCGTCATGCCGTAGGCGGGCATCGGAATTTCGGAAATATTGAGCAGCATCCGCCGTCCCTGGATGATGCTGTGCCCGCGCGTCTCGCGGATCTCGCCGGTCTGGAGGGCATCAGCCGCCATCTCGGGGCCGGGCGCGGGAAGGTGAGGGGCCGCCTTGCTTTTTCTTTGCTGACTCAGAATTTCTTTTTGCTCCTCCACAATGCTGTCCCGGCTTTTGCCCAAGAAGGTGGCATAGGTCTCATTGCACCAGATAATGGCCTGTTCGGCGTTGCGCAGCCACAAGGGACGCGGAACCGTATCCAGCGCCGCGCGGAGCCTGGCAAGTTCTTCCTCCGCCTCAAGGGTCTTGCCGGAGGTTTCCCGCAAGGCGTTGCCATCCTCTGTCCGGTCTTCCAGCCACAGGATATGCATGGGAGCAATGCCCGCGGAATCCCGGCCCGCCGTGCCCGAAATTCGCAAAGTTTTCGAGTCGTCATACAGACGGATCGGAAGGGTGAAAGACACTCCGTTCGCGCACAGGCGCTCGAACAGGCCCTCAAGCGCGGCCGCATCGCCGGGCATCAGCGCAGCCTGAATGTCGTCGAAGCTTTTGAGGGAGTCTATCCCCAGCGTTTTACAAAATCCGGGAGAATATACGACGCTTCCATCAGCCGCCCATCCGCAGTAATCCCCCGGAAAGGCGGAGACGAAAGCCTCCATCCGCGCGGCGTGAGACGCATCCGCGCCCTTCGAGCGCGTACCCAAAAAGGATTTAAGCGTGGAGAGGATGTTTCCGGTCACAAGAAATGAATTTTAAGTTTTCTGGTCATTTGCGTTTGTATTTGATAGGTCCGGATGTGGAAGGGAGGGGATGAAAGCGATGGCGGAATTTTCTGCTATACGGCCATACGCCTAGAATTCTCAGAAGCGCCAGAAGGATATAAAACACGCCCGCGAAGGCTGCCCCGACCGCAACGGCTTTATAGGCCAAGATGCGGTTCAGGATGGTCCATTGATCCTGCGGCAGGGTCTCCGCCGCCCATTTGTAGCTTTCCGGGTGATAATGCGTCCACAAAAAGCCCAGGGCGCTGAGCATAAAACCCCGGTCGGGATTCTGGCTGTAAAGGAAGGCATCATGCCCCAGCGCCGCCAGCGCGGGCAGGGCCGCGATAAACATGAATATATGAACGCCGCGCATGGGGAAAACTCCGATTGATCTTAGACAGTGGACAGCGGACTATTTTTAACTTATACCCTCTACCGTTTACTGTCTACTCATCCGGAGACGTGGCCGAGCGGTTGAAGGCGCACGCTTGGAAAGCGTGTTAGGGTTTATAGCCCTACGTGGGTTCGAATCCCACCGTCTCCGCCAGTTTCCTATATTTTTCGAAGTGTGCCTTCAACAAGGATGCTTCTTATGCCCCAGAGCCATAAAACCGGATCCGTCATTGAGGTCCATGATTCTATGCAGGCGGACTACAGTTATGTTCTGTCCGAACCAGCCGGGCAGAATTTCGCCGCCGGTTTCACGCCGCATTTTTCACCCAAGGAGATGCTGGCTTTGGGGGTTTTCGAGGGAAAATATTGCAATGACTGCCAGGATGAATTTCCCGCCGATTGGTTTGAGGGCGCGAAAATCTCGCAGACCGCAAATATCGTCCTGAATTATTTCGGCGTCAAAAGCCGTCAATCCCTGCAAGTGTGGCGGGAAAAAGGATGGATTGTCGGGCCGGACCCGCGCGGCTGGTTTCAATGGTATTGCCGGTACTGGATGGGACGGCGCATCCCCGCGCTGGACAGCTTCCAGATTAAACGCTGGCGGGCTTTCGCGCGCCATGCGGGCCAGATCCGGGCGAATTGCCCGGAGCATTGCCTGTCCTGCCGCCCGCGTCAAAGGCAGGGTTTGCTGCAATGGTCCCACGACCCCTTCATATGAAGAAGCGAGCGCGCCTTCAAGATTCCGGAAGGCCGCAAACGAGATCCGTGAAGATATCGCCCCGCTCCTCGAAGGAGGAAAACTGATCGAAGGACGCGCACGCGGGGGCCAGCAAAACCACGGACGGTCCGGATTCTTCCTGCGCCCCGCGATGAGCGGCAAGCACAGCCCTGTCCAGCGTGCCGCAAGGCGTGAAAGGGACATTGTTTTTTTCCAACCAGACGGAAAACTCTGCTGCGGCTTCGCCGATCACATAGGCATGGCGAACGCGGCCCATGAGGGATTCGAGGCCCTGCAGCCCTCCTTCCTTGGGACGCCCGCCCACGATCCAATGAATGGCGGGGAAACTGCCCAAGGCCTTGCCCGCGGCCTCGGCGTTGGTGGCCTTGCTGTCATTGATATAGGTCACCGGGCCGATCGCGCGCACGGGAAACTGCCGGTGGGGAAGGCCGGGAAAACTGGCCAGCGCGCTTAAAATCTCAGCGGAAGCGATCCCGCATTGCCGGGCCGCCGCGTAGGAAGCCGCCGCGTTCTGCCGGTTGTGCAAGCCTTTGATCCGCATCGATTCAAGCGATCCGACCGGAGACACGGCGGCGCCATGGGCCTCATAAAGCTTGTTCTCTTGCACAAGTACCGCGGTGAGGGGGGTTTCTCCGCTTCTTTTGTTCTTTGCCCCCTGAATGACCTGGAACGTCACAGACGGGGACAGCCCAGAAGAAAGAGAGTCAAGGCTTCCCCCCAGATCGGCAATGATCGCGCGGCACGGCGTATCGTCGCCGCTGATGATGGCCGTGGATTGATCCGAGAAAATGCGCGCCTTGGCGGCAATATAGTTCTCCATGCTGCCGTGCCGGTCAATATGGTCAGGGGTGATGTTCAGCAAAATCCCTATATCAGGAGTAAAGGAGGGGCAAAGATCTATCTGGTAAGAGGAAAGCTCCAAAACGAAGACGCCGTCTTCCGCAGGGAGAGGCAGATCCAAAACCGGACGCCCGATATTCCCGCCGCAGGAAACGCTTTTCCCGCAGCATTTCAGAACATGCGCCAACAGCGCGGTGGTGGTCGATTTTCCGTTCGTCCCCGTGATGCCGATCACGGGCCGCCCCGTGCGGCTGCGGTGAAGAATCTCGATGTCCCCCAAAATTTCGATCCCCGCCGCGCGCGCCGCCATGACCACGGGATGAGGATGCGGGTAATGCAGCGAGATGCCGGGGGCCAGAACCAGACAGGCGCATTCCTTCAAAATATTCCCATCCAGAGGGATAATCTCGGCACCGGCTTCCTGCGCCCGTTCGCGGCTGTCCGGCTTGTCATCCCAGGCGAGAACCCGGGCATGGGCCGCCCGCAACGCGCGGACTGTGGAGAGGCCCGACCGGCCCAGCCCAAACACAGCGACGGGCTTGTTCCCGCATTCTTCGACAAAGGGCCGGACATCAATCATAGAGGCATTCTACAGACACACGGCCTGCTACGGAAGATCCCGCCTGTTTTGCAGCAACAGCGTGGTCCATTCCCCGACCTCGAAGCTTTTGCACAGCGTCAAGCCCTGCGCCGCATAAGCGGCCTGCACATCGGTGGCCTGTTCATTCAGAAGGCCAGCCAGAACGACGTAGCCGCGTTCATCGCAGACATTTCTGAGATCCGGAGCCATATCCTTCAGGGGGCCCGCGAGGATGTTGGCGATGATGAGGTCAAAGGGCTTTTTTTCCTGCACGATCGGGGCGAGAAAACCGTCCCCCGCGATGCAGATCATGCCGGTATGGCCGTCAGGCACGCGGTTGGCGTCGCGATGCCGGAGGGCGACCTCCACCGAATCCGCATCGATATCCACGGCCAGAACCGGAGTCTTCCAAAGCTTCCACGCGGCGATTCCGAGAATGCCGGAGCCTGCGCCCATGTCCACAACATTCCAGGGGCACACGCCCTGCGCGTGAAGGTCGAGCAGCGCCAGGAGGCAGCCCTTCGTGCTTCCGTGCTCTCCCGAGCCGAAAGCCCTCGCGGCGTCGATTTGTAACCCTATCTGGGAAGGGGGTATGTCGTCTTTATGATGGGAGCCGTATATATAAAACGGCCCTACGGAAAAAGCCGGAAACTGCCGGTAGCTTCTCTCCAGCCAGTCGATATCGGGAACGGCGCTCACCTGCCAATCGGCAGACGCGGGAGTCTCAAAAGAAATATCATGAAGAAGCGCGTGGGCGGAAAGATGATGTCCCAGAGCGGCGAGATCAGGTTCACCGGCGGTCAGGTATTCCAGGACCCAGCGATCACCGTCTTTCCCATCTTCGCGCAACACAGAGCCCGCGAGAACATCGGCGCCCTCGGAATCAAAAAGCCGTTCGATTTCGGATTCCGACAGAGCGCCGGGACAATAAAGCCGCGCCGTGTACAAATGGACCGCCTATTCGTCGTCCTTGGTAAGGCTTCCGAGATCCTCATCAAGATCTTCCAGATCTTCTTCGGCTTCGTCTTCCAGATCGTCGAGATCTTCCAGATCCTCTTCATCCAGATCCACGGGAACACCGGCATCCGATTCGTCATCATCAGCGTCGTCATCTTTTTCTTCCGCGTCCTCGAGGCTCACAATCTCGATGTCATCGGTGAGGATCTCATCATCCTCGGCCTCCGCCGCCACACCGATTTTTCCTGATCGCGCCTCGGCTGCCTTTTCGGCAGCGGGAAGCCCCGCGCGACCGCGCCGGGCCTTTAATTTCATCTCGCCCGTGAATTCTGTTTTGCAGGAAGGGCAAACTATCGGACGTTTGCTGAGATCGTAGAACCGTGTTCCACAGCTTGTGCAGATTCTCTTGAATCCTCTGATGTCCAGGGCAGCGCTCACGTTGTATCTCCAGGTTTATGAAACAATTCGAAATTTCCGAAGCCCTCAACTGCCTTATTTTACTTTTCATGTCAATCGAATAAGTTGAAGAGGCTGCTTGGAGGGGCGCAGGGAAATAGCCTAAAGCCACTGAAGCTTTGCGATCACCCGGCCAATAATCCGGAATTCGTC
>JAIOYC010000034.1 GCA_021741325.1 Alphaproteobacteria bacterium | reverse complement strand
TGGACGATGCGGGCGGCGCGGCAATCTCCATGCTGGGCGGCACCACGGCGCTGACCATTACCATCGGCGAAGCCGGCGATGGCACGGATGCTCTGTCGGCCCTGACCTTTATTGTTGCGGGTAATATCACAGGCGCGGCGGGCGACCAGTTGAACTTTACAACGGAAGGCGTTGCCGGAAACGTCCTGACGTTCCAGGGCACTGCGCTTGATCTTGATGATGGCGTGATCTCTTTGGGATCTGCGACGGACGAGGTGAATTTTGACGGCGCCAGTGGCACGATCATCTTTGGAAACATTCGCGGGGGTGCGGCCGGTGAGGGCGTTATTGACATCAATGCTACGACAACTTTCTCCGATGCAGGGGGCGGTACCATCGGCGCGACCGCTTCTGTCGGCAGCATCCTGATCGCGGACAACGCGACGGCGACGTTCCGTGCGGCTGTGACGACGGATGCTACGGGCGACGACATTGTCCTCGAATCATCTGACGCAACGGCAGTTTTCGACGTTCAGACAGGCACAGCTGGTTCATTCACTGTTACCGGTACGGTCGAAGGCGACACGGCAGACGGTCAAGGTATTGTCACTGTAATCGACTCCGACACCAGCTCCGCTGGCGTCGTCACCTTTGCTAATAACATCGGTGCCACGAACAGCCTTGCTGCCATCAATATCGGTCAAACGACCGCAGCAGGCGGCTCGGCGATCTTCTCCGGAACGGTTGGCGCAGCTGACATCAATATCGGTCTGGCAGACATGGCTGACATGAACGCCACAGCAGTGTTCGCTGATGACGTAACCGCAACGACCATCGATGTCGTTGGCGAAGCTACGACAGGCACCACCACTGTAACGTTCCGCGACAACGTGACCGGTTTGTTGACAATCACAGACGCCGGTACTGACGCTGTCGTGATCTTCGACACCGAAACAGGCACAGCGGCCAACCTGACGATGAACAGTAACATCCTCGGCGGCGGCGCAAGTGAGGGTACGGTCCGCGTTCTCGACTCCAACACGGCCAACACTGGCACTGTTACTTTTGAAGGTGACATTGGTGGTACGGCGGCAGGCACGGCGCTTGAACATGTTCAGGTCGGTGATCTTGCCGGCGACACGGGCGGCGGTATCGCGATCTTCAATGGCACCGTTCGCGCCGCGAACGTCACCATCGGGGATGCAACGATGGGTAATATGTTCGCTTCCGCGACCTTCAACGATGATGTTACGGCCTCCACGGCACTGACGATCACCGGCGAGGCGACAGCTGGCGCAAACAGCACCGGTACATTCAAGGGTGATGTAAGCACCGGCGGCATAACGCTGACGGATGGCGGGAACGAAGCCACTATGACTATTGACGGCACGTCGGCCCAGACTGTAACGGGCGCGATCATCGGGGGCGGCGCCGGTCAGGGTAACCTGATTGTCGGAAGCACCGGATCGAATTCGGATGTAACCTTCACGGGCGCAATCGGCGGCACGGCCTTGGATCTCTTCCAGATCGTAAGCGGATCGACGGCGAATATCGTTGTCGCTGGTGCGGCCACGGTGAATACGACATCGGCCGGCGTGGGCGTGGCTGGTATTGACATCGACGGCACGCTGAACCTGAATGCCGCTGACGGCACGGTGGGCGTAAGCGACTCCGTGGGTGACATCGACATCGACGGCACGGTTTCCATCACTGGCGACAATGCGGTGACCTTCACGGCGGCCAGCGACCTGTTCCTCGATGGCACTTTCACGACGGCGTTGACGGCGGCTGCCACCACAACCCTGGCTAGCACCGGCGACAACATCATGATCGGGAACACCAGCGATACGGTTATCAATGCTGGCAACCAGATCGTCACGACGGGCGACGTTTTCCTTGGCGGCAACACCGGCAAGAGCGTTACTTTGTATGTGAACAAGACTGCCGCGTTCAACCCGGTTGGAACGGCTGTTATTCTGGCTACTGGTGATACGGTTGAACTGGACAGCGACAGCGTGTTGAATGTCGGTCTCTTCGCGGACTCCGTGGAATATGATACAGGTGACCAGATTACGGTCATCGACTCTAACGAGGCGGTCGAGCTGGACAACGGCGACACCGATTACGCCACTCTGGTTACCAACGGCAACGTTGTTCTCCTGAAAAACGGCCTGATCAATCTGAGCGTCGTAACGGCAGCTGTCACCGAAGCCGAGGACCTGGTCCTTGAAATCGGCTTCAATGACGCCAACGACGTCTTTGGTTCCACGCCCGGCGCGAATGCCGCGAACTCTCTTCTGGGCATGACCAACGCGCAGACAACCGGCAATCTGGAAACCATCCGCGGAAACCTGATTTCCGCCGGTTCGGACGCGGATGCACAGGAAATTGCGGAGGCTCTTGCGCCTTCCGTGGATGCCGGTGTTCTGGCGGCCAGCACGACCTTCACCAACCAGGTCTCCAACCTCACGACAACCCGTCTGGCTTCGCTGAAAAACGGCGGGACCGAAACGGGCATGGTTGCCGGGAACGTCTCGCAGGGCTTGGGAATCTGGGGCCAGGTATTTGGTGCCACGGGTAACCAGGATGTCCGCGACGGTGTCGTTGGCTACGATGTCGACACCTACGGTGTGGCCGTCGGGGTTGACACAGAGACGCTGGCGGAAGGTTGGGTCTGGGGTCTTGGCTTCAGCTACGCGAATTCCAACGTAGACTCCAAGAACGCCAACACCACGGAAACTGATGTCGACAACTACCAGATCGCCTTGTACGGTCAGTATGACTGGGATGATCGCTCCTATGTGAACGGTCAGGTCGGTTATGCCTTTGGGAATGTCGACTCCACCCGTCACAATGTGGGCGGACTGAGCGGCGTGAATGCGAATGCCGATTACGATGCTGACCAGATCGCCGCCCGCCTTGAAGCCGGTCGCGATTTCAGCGGCGGCGGCAACATGACGGTGACTCCGAAAGTCTTGGCCAACTATCTGCACTATGATGCCGACGACTACACGGAAACAGGCGCAGGAACGGCCAATCTGAATGTCGACAGCGAGGCGGTTAATCTCTTCGAGCTTGGCGTCGGCGTGGATGTAAGCTGGCTGAGCCAGAATGCAGATGGCTCCTACTTCAAGCCAGGCGTTCATGCCGGTGTGCGTCATGACCTGATCGGCGACGAAATCCAAAGCACCAGCACCTTCACAGGTGGCGGCGCGGCTTTCGAAACCCAAGGAGTTGACCCTGCTCAAACGACATTCAATGTCGGAGCCCAGATGACCTACTTCACGGTCGACAACTGGGAGCTGAGTGCAGCCTACGACTACGAAGCGAAGGCTGACTACGACGCTCATGCAGGTCTCTTGAAGGCTGGCTACCGCTTCTAAGCGAACTTGAAGCCTATAAGAAATTCAAAAACCCCCGGTTTTCCGGGGGTTTTTTTATAAGAAAAACTACGCTCTGGGGCTGCTGTGAATCTGTGGAAACCCACAAAAAACTTTCCCATTCCGGTTCTGATCATTTAGGGTGAAATCCATGAAAACAACGCTCACCATAGCCCTGGGGCAGATGAACCCAATCGTGGGAGATCTACCTCGCAATTGCCAGAAGATATTGGATGTGTGGTCTGCTCAAGAACAAGATATTGATCTGATTGTATTTCCTGAGTTGAGCTTGTGCGGCTATCCTCCCGAGGATCTGGTGTTGAAGCCTTTTTTTCTGGACCAAATAGAAAAATACCTTTGGCTTCTGGCGGAACAAAGTCGGAATTTCAAATCCGCTGCGCTGGTGGGATGCCCCTGGCGGCAGGATGGAAGTCTCTATAATGCGATGCATTTGATCGAAGGGGGTGAGATTAAAGCGACCCGTTTCAAGCATCATCTGCCGGCCTATGGCGTATTCGATGAATCCCGGGTCTTTGCCGCGGGCCTCTTGCCCTCTCCGATGGATTTCCGGGGGCGCAAAGTAGGAATCATGATCTGTGAGGATATGTGGTTTCCACCCGTTGCGGCCCATTTGAAGGCTCAGGGAGCCGAAATTCTCTTAGTGGCCAACGCCAGCCCGTTCGATGTGAGTAAGCCTTCACGGCGCTTATTCCAGGCGCGCTCGCGCGCGACGGAAACCGCCCTTTCCATTTTGTATGTCAATCAAATTGGCGGGCAGGATGAGCTGGTGTTTGACGGGGGATCCTTTGCGATGGACTCTCAGGGCGGGGTTGTGTCCAACTCGCCATTTTTTACCGAACATACGCTGCAGGTCGTTTTGCAGGCGGATGGGGAGCTTAAAACACTTTCCTCCTTAGGTAATTCTCTTCCTGATTCTGCAGCGGATGATATCGAGGATCCTGCTGTGGGCCTTTCCCTCTCTTATGGGGCCCTTGTTCTCGGCCTGAAGGATTATGTGGAAAAAAATGGGTTTCCGGGAATTCTAATCGGACTTTCGGGCGGGGTGGATAGCGCGCTGGCGTCTGTTTTGGCCGTCGATGCGCTGGGGGCCGCGCGGGTGCGGGGGGTCATGATGCCTTCGCGTTATACCGCCCCGGAGAGTCTGGAAGATGCCGCGGCACTGGCAAAAAATCTAGGCATGGCGCTGGAGACCATCCCGCTGGAGCCTGTCCTTCCGGCGCTCCATGAGGCGGTGGCTCCCCATATTCAGGGCTCATCTCTCGCCTTTGAAAACATCCAGGCGCGGGCGCGGGGTTTGATTTTGATGGCGCTTTCCAATGCCGGGGGGGCCATGGTGCTGTCCACGGGGAACAAGTCGGAGATGGCGGTGGGATACGCGACGCTGTATGGCGATATGTGCGGCGGGTTCAACGTGTTGAAGGATGTCTACAAGACCCAGGTTTATGCGCTGTGCCATTGGCGCAACGGGACGCAGCCGGTGATTCCCGCCCGGATTTTGTTGCGTCCCCCCACGGCGGAGCTGCGGGAAAACCAGAAGGATCAGGACACATTGCCGCCCTATGAGATGCTGGACGCGATCCTGCATGGCCTCATCGAGGAGGATCTGGGCCCGCAAGACCTGATCGCCCGGGGATTTGAGGCGGGCACCGTCCGGGAGGTCTGGCGCATGCTGGACCGGGCCGAATATAAGCGCCGTCAGGCCCCCCCGGGCCCGAAAATCACCGCCCGGGCCTTCGGACGGGAGAGGCGCTATCCCATCACCAACGGCTTCAGAAGGGTTCTGGACGGATAGTAGCCCGCCTATAAAAGATTTACGCCGCCCCCTTATCCCCTTATAACAGGACCATGACAAAACGCTATTTCGGCACCGACGGCATCCGCGGGCGGGCGAATACCCCCCCGATGACGGCGCAATTCGCGCTGCAGGTGGCCATGGCCACGGCCATCGTTCTGCGGGCGCAGCGGGCCGGAGACCAGACGGACCGGGTCATCATCGGCAAGGACACACGCCTTTCGGGCTATATGCTGGAAGAGGCCATGTGCGCGGGATTCGTCTCGATGGGGATGAACGTCATCCTGTCGGGCCCGATCCCCACGCCGGGCATCGCCATGCTGACCCGCAGCCTGCGCGCGGACGCGGGCGTGATGATCTCGGCCTCGCACAATCATTTTCAGGACAATGGAATCAAGCTTTTCGGCGCGGACGGCCACAAGCTGGACGACGCGCTGGAAGTCGAAATCGAAAATCTTCTGGAGCGCGACCTGACAGAATTCCTGGCCGCGCCCGATGCGCTGGGCAAGGCCAGCCGCCTGGACGACGCGCTGGGGCGGTACGCGGAATATATCAAAAGCGGCTTTCGCCTGGGCGGCGGGAAGAAACAAAGCCTGGAGGGCCTGAAAATCGTCGTGGATTGCGCCCATGGGGCCGCCTATAAGGTCGCGCCCCAGGTCCTGTGGGAGCTGGAAGCGGAGGTCAGTGCGATCGGCGTTTCCCCGAACGGGCGCAATATCAATGACGGGTACGGCGCCACCGCCCCGGCCAAGCTGCAAAAGGCGGTCGTGGATCAGGGCGCGGATATCGGCATTGCGCTGGACGGGGACGCGGACCGCCTGATCGTCGTGGACGAGCAGGGCCGCGTCGTGGACGGGGACCAGCTTATGGGCGCTCTGGCCCTGTCGATGAAGGCGCAGGGGATCTTGCGCGAAAACGCCTTGGTCTCCACGGTGATGTCCAATCTGGGGCTTGAGCGCATGCTCGGAAAAAACGGAATCGCCCTGATCAGAACCCCCGTGGGCGACCGGCATGTGAGCGAAGCGATGCGCGCGCGCGGCTGCAACCTGGGGGGGGAGCAATCGGGCCATATCGTGCTGTCGGATTATTCCACGACGGGCGACGGGCTTTTGGCGGCGCTGCAGATCCTGGCCCTGATCCGTGAATCGGGCCAGCCGGCCAGCGCCGTCTTGAATGTGTTTGCCCCCCTGCCGCAGATCCTGCGGAATGTGCGCTTTGAGGGCGGCCGCCCGCTGGAGGACGACCAGGTGAAGGCCGCGATCCGCAAGGCCGAAGACGCTCTCTCCGGCGATGGCCGCCTTCTGGTGCGCCCCTCCGGCACGGAGGCTGTGATCCGGGTCATGGCGGAAGGCGGAGATTCCGCCCTGATCGAGCGCGTGGTCGATGAGCTCTGCGGGACGATCAGCCACACCATGGCCGAGGCGAACAGGGCTTAACATCCTGTTTATCTTTTGTTTTTCGGTTTCACAAGTTCGTTTGTCCTTTTTGTGCCCCCGGGGGGGGTGGGTGGTTTGTATTTTACATAATAAATTATAGGGTGGGACAGCAGCGGGGGCAAAGCCCTCCGGCGGCGCGCCTTGATCTTTTTTAAGTATAAAGGAGGAGAGAGGAAAAATAAAGGAAAAAATTCCCAATCACATATTTTTCGTAACAACAACGATTCGCTATAATCCGGCTCCGTGAAAGGGAGATCAGATTATAGACAGGGAGATTAAGATTTCTTCCGAGATGATTGAGGTGGGCTCTTCTGTGATTGAGCAGGGTACAATATTGACCTTAATCTTGCTTTGACCGGGATGATTGGATTAAAGCCTCAATCGAAGCAAACCGGGTGGAATACAATCGTATGCAAGAATGCATCCACAATGCGATTGCCGGGCGTATGGAACTGCATAAAGGAAGGGAGAAGGATACCATACGGGAAGGGAATCCAAGGAAATCTGAAATCGAGCAGAAGCGGCAGCGCCAGATTGAAGCCCTCAAGCGCGCAGAGGGAGACAAAGACATTGATCGTGGCCGAAGCCACGATTTGAGCCATTAGAACTTTGAACAATTCAGTTTTTGTGATAAAATTGTACCGTGAAGCCATCAGAACAGGAAAGCATAGAACGTAAGCAGCGCCTTGCTGAAGCAATCAAGTTGCACGAAATTGAGGGCAATCCACTCACCTCTGACGAAATAGCCATGTTTGAAATGTTCGAGCGCGAAGGTTGGTCACACGAAAGACGCAGAGAATATATTTTAGCCCGGTACAAAGTTGTTGGGGATAAAAATCTTGCCGCAGAATGAGTAATGAAGAACTCGACAGTCAACTATACAAGTATCCCAACAGCGATGTTCTAAGGAATAAGCTCAACATCCGCGACCACGCTGCGCTTTCCGAAACGGAAAGACGGTTAGTAACCGACCGTATCGTAGAAAGTGTGCCAGCAGGAAATTTCGATTTAGAGCATCTCCAAACCATCCACAAGCATCTATTTCAGGATATCTATGATTGGGCGGGAGATATCAGGCAGGTCCAAATCCACAAAGGCGACAGCGTTTTCATGCCGCCTAAAAAAATTGAATCTGCCATGCAATATGTACATACACAGCTAAAAGACCAGAATTATCTGCAAGACTTGAACCAGGAGGATTTTTCAAAGAAAGCAGGGATTGTTCTTGGCGATGTCAATCACATCCATCCTTTTCGTGAAGGCAACGGTCGCACACAGTTCCAATACCTGAAACAGCTTGGTGAAAGAGCAGGGTACAAGATTGACCTTTCTTGCTTTGACCGGGATGATTGGATTAAAGCCTCAATCGAAGCAAACCGGGTGGAATACAATCGTATGCAAGAATGCATCCACAATGCGATTGCGGGGTGTATGGAACTGCATAAAGGAAGGGCGAAGGATACCCATAAGGGAAGGGAATCCAAGGAAATCTGAAATCGAAGAAAAGCGGCAGCGCCAGATTGAAACATTGGGGCATGACCTAGATAGGAAATTAGACCGCACAGACCGTAAGCGGGACAGGGAGCAGGATTTAGAACGTTGACTGGTTATTGAAGGGTTTTCGGCGTTTCTATTTGTTTTATCCTATAGACTACATACCTATCGAAAAATTCAATATCCAACATTTCATCATAGGCTTTGCCAGCTTCAGCGTTCACCCTTTCCTTATAGATTTCCGCTTCTTCAACCGTGCCAAAACATGAATAAAAATGCTCCTTAGTTGGTTTTGGGATATGTGAAAGCATTTGTGCATAAACATCGTCCATGGCTTGCCGTGCTTTTGCCAAGGCATTATTCCAATAAGCCGCTGCCTTTTTTGGGTCATTCTCAAAGGCTTCAAGAATGTTCAGGTATCGGAGTGCCTGTTCAGGATATTTCTCAAGCGGCTCATTGGTTTCCGGAAAGGTATTATCGCCTGTAAGGACGATGTATTCTCTAATTTTTTCCCTTTGCTTTTCACTCAAAGTCAAAATTTCGAGTTTCATTCAATCCCCCTCTAAATTTTCAGCAAAGAATTAATTTTGCCCACCACCGCTTGATATTATCACAAATCAATAAAAATTTCAAGCAGATGGATAGGGGCAACTTTAACAACATCATGAAACCTTGGACGAGGAAACTCAGCAAGAAAATGCAAGGATAACCGCTAAAATTTCCATCCTTAGTATAGTCATTCCGATTTAAAATGAGGCTTTTATTACTATCGTCATTGCACGGCTTGTCCGTGCAATCCAATAAAATTTATGGATCACACGCATAAAGCGTGTGATGACGGTCAGGCTGCAAAGTGCAATTTCTAATGGGAATGACTATATCTTGTCGGGATTGCTTCGCCCGGCTTTCGCCGGGCTCGCAATGACGGTTAGGCAAGACCTCTATTTATAAATTCCGGCATTATAAACCCCGCGCCGGGAAAGCGCGGGGGCAAGGATGCGTCGGACTGGGGAAGTTCGCTTAGAACGGAACGTGCCAGTAGAGGTTGAGGGCTTCGGTGCCGGGATTGTGGTCGTCCAGCCCCATGTTGGACATGTGGCTGAGGCTGAGGCCTAGGCGCTGGCGGGTTTCGAACTCGTAGGCGACTTCCAGCTGGGAGCGGAATTCGACGACGTGGCCCAGATCGAGATCGCTTCCGCCCTGGGCGTACAGGCCCGCGCCGAAGGACGGCGTTACGTATATATTATCCTGCACGTTCCAGTCGTACAAAAGCCCGCCGCCGGCCCAGGTCGAAAAATCGCTGGTGATTTCGCCCGCGATCCACGGTCTCAGGGCGTTTATCAGAAGAGGGCGGTAGGGGCGGTATTCCACCCGGAAATCCACGGCGTCCTCGTCGTCGAAAATATCGGTGTAGCCGATCCCGAAGCTCAGCAGGCTGTCTCCGGCGGCGGCTTCGTCCTGCGCCTGCGCGGCGGCGGGAAAAAGGGAAAAACCAAGGCACAAGGCGGATGTCAGGAGGAGGAGATGTTTCATGGCGGGATCCTTGGAAGAAAGGGGAGTGAGGACGGACAGATCCCCGTATGATCGCACGGCCCCTGAAAAAATCAACGGAAAATTTAGATCCGGATTGCGCCGCCTTGTCCCTTGCGAGGCCGGATCGAACATATTAAAAGAGAGGGACGCCTTCCGGCGCGTCTTTTTCGGGAACCGGGTATGATCGTTCAGGCTTTGGCCTTTTATCTCTTCGCGGGAGTTTTGCTGGCGAGCGCCCTGATGGTGATCACGGCGCGCAATCCCGTGCATTCCGTTTTGTTCCTGATTCTCTCATTCTTCAGCGCGGCGGCCTTGTTCGTTTTGCTGGGGGCGGAATTCGTCGGGCTGATTCTGGTGATCGTGTATGTGGGCGCGGTGGCGGTTTTGTTCCTGTTCGTCGTGATGATGCTGGACATCGACTTCGCGCATCTGCGCAAGGGGGCGATGCAATACGTGCCCGTGGGGATCGCGGTGGCCGCGGTGTTGCTGGGCGAGCTGGGGATGCTGTATCTGTCGTGGAACGCGGCGCCCGACGCGCTGTTGAACCGGGGGGCGCCCGGAGCGCTTCTGGCGGGGCCGACGAACACGGAGCGCCTCGGGCAGTTGCTTTATACGCACTATGCGTTTCCCTTTCAGGTGGCCGGGCTGATCTTGCTGGCGGCCATGATCGGGGCCATTGTGCTGACCCACCGGACCCGCCCGGGCGTCCGGCGGCAATCGGTCGCCACGCAGCACGCGCGCCAGGCGCGGGATGTTCTGGAGATCCGCAAGGTTGAAACGGGGAAGGGCGCGGTATGATCATCGGTCTTTCCCATTACCTCATTCTGGCGGCCCTGTTGTTCACCATGGGCGTGTTCGGGATGTTCCTGAACCGGAAAAACGTGATCGTGATTTTAATGTCCATCGAGCTCATGCTTCTGGCGGTGAACATCAATTTTGTGGCCTTTTCGGCCTTTATGGACGATCTCGCCGGGCAGGTCTTCACGATGTTCATCCTGACGGTGGCGGCGGCGGAAGCCGCGATCGGCCTGGCCATTCTCGTCGTGTTCTTCCGCAACAAGGGCTCCATCGCGGTCGAGGACATCGCGGAGCTGAAGGGATAGTCAATGGACCTCATCGCCGTATTTTCGCCGCTCGCCGCGTTCCTGATCGCCGGGTTGTTCGGCAAGCAGATCGGGGACCGGGGCGCGCAAATCGTGACTTGCGCGGGGATTATCGCCGCCGCCGGGGCGTCGATGGCGCTGTTTTCCAGCGTGATCCTGCACAACCATCCCTATACGAATATTCTGGCCCCCTGGGTGGTGTCGGGCGGGTTTGAAGTCAGCTGGGCGCTGCGGATCGACCAGCTTTCGGTGGTGATGATGTGCGTGATCAACATCGTTTCGGCCTGCGTGCATGTATATTCCGTCGGCTATATGAGCCATGACGATCACAAGGCGCGCTTCATGGCGTATCTGAGCCTGTTCACCTTTGCGATGCTGATGCTGGTCAGCGCGGACAATCTGCTTCAGCTATTCTTCGGCTGGGAGGGCGTGGGTCTGGCGTCCTATCTGCTGATCGGATTCTGGAACCGGAAACATTCCGCCAACGCGGCGGCCATGAAGGCCTTCATCGTCAACCGCGTGGGGGATTTCGGTCTGGTGCTGGGCCTGATGGCGATGTTCGCGGTTTTCGGGTCCGTGGGCTTTGACGATGTGTTCGCGCAAGCGCCGGAAAAGGCGCAGGCGGTCTTTATGTTCCTCGGATACGAAATCCACGCGATCACGCTGATCTGCCTGTTGCTTTTTATGGGCGCGGTTGGGAAGTCGGCCCAGCTGGGTCTGCATACCTGGCTGCCGGACGCGATGGAGGGGCCGACGCCCGTCTCCGCGTTAATCCACGCCGCCACGATGGTGACGGCGGGCGTGTTCCTGGTGGCCCGGTTTTCGCCCCTGTTCGAATACGCCCCCGACGCGCGGATGGTGGTGACGGTGTTGGGCGCCTGCACGGCCTTCGTCGCGGCCACGATCGGCCTGACGCAATTCGACATCAAGCGCGTGATCGCCTATTCGACCATGAGCCAGCTGGGTTATATGTTCTTCGCGCTGGGCGTATCGGCTTACGGCGCGGCCATGTTCCACCTGATGACGCACGCGTTTTTCAAGGCCTTGCTGTTCCTCGGCGCGGGATCGGTCATTCACGCCATGTCGGACGAGCAGGACATGCGCAAGATGGGCGGAATCTGGAAGAAGATCCCGCTCACCTACGTCCTGATGTGGGTGGGTTCCCTTGCGCTGGCGGGCATTCCGCCCTTCGCGGGGTATTACTCCAAGGACATCGTTCTGGAAGCCGCCTTCGCGGATCATACATGGTTCGGCGCGTTCGCCTTCTGGGCGGGGATCGCCGCGGCGTTCATGACGGCCTTTTACAGCTGGCGCCTTTTGTTCATGACCTTTCACGGCAAGCCCCGCGCGTCGGAAGACACCATGCATCACGTCCATGAATCGCCCGCTGTGATGATTGGGCCGCTGGCCGTTCTGGCGGTGGGCGCGATTTTCGCAGGGATGATCTTCTACGAACCCTTCGTCGCGGGCGATGAAACCGCGCATGGGGAGCTGTCCCGGGAAACCGTGCATGAGGGCGTCGCGATGGAGCCCGAGGTGGAAGCACCCGTCTTTGAGGGCAAGAGCGCGCACAATGCCTGGAACCGCACGGGCTTTTGGGAACAGTCTCTCAAAGTCCTGCCCGAAAATGATTCGCTGGCCGCCGCGCACCATGTGCCGGAATGGGTGAAATTCGCGCCGCTGGGCGTGGGGATCATCGGTATCGCGCTGGCCTGGCTTTTTTATATCGCGCTCCCCGGCCTGCCCGGGAAAATCGCGGGCGCCTTCAGACCCATTCACACGCTCTTCTTCCGCAAATGGTTTTTCGACGAGCTGTATGAGCGGATGTTTGTCCGTCCCGCGCTATGGCTGGGAGATTTGTTCAGCTGGGGGGATCGCCGGATCGTGGACCGCTTCGGCCCGGACGGGGCCGCGGGGACTTCGGCCCGCGTGGCGGCGTGGCTCAGCCGGCTGCAAAGCGGCTATGTGTACCATTATGCCTTCGTGATGATGATTGCGGTGGTGACGATTATTTCGTGGTTTGTGCTGCGCAGCGGAATCTAGGGCGTGTTGTCAATTATTGTCTTTTGGCCTGCAAATGACGGTTTTCTGTGCTTCCGCTTCTCAAATACATCCGTGTATTCTGCGATGCGGTTCTCGAAAACCGCCATTTTCGGCTCAAAATCCTTCAATTGACGACACGCCCTAAGCGAAAAAGTGTTGAGTCACGAAGTTGGTTTTTTTAACACATTAAAATTACTGGATTGCTTCGTCGTCTTCGCCTTCTCGCAATGACGTTTTTGGAAGTGTTGATGACTCCTTTGTGATCTCCGTGTGCTTTTTGGTTAAGAACTTCGAATGTTTGGATCTTTGCGATTATAGTTTTTTCCCTGCTTCGGTGGTAAAAATGTCCATGACGGATTTTCTGTTTTTTTTGATCCCGTTTCTTATCGTGGTGGCGCTGATGCCGCCCGCTTGCCGGCGGGCGATGAAGGCCCGGTTTGTCGATCGCCCGGATGAGCGCAAGACCCATAAAAAACTCGTTCCCCCGATCGGCGGTCTCATTATTTTCCCGGTTTATATGCTGAGTCTGCTTTTGCAGGGGGGGGATCTTTTTGTTCTCTGGCCGCTCTTTGCCGCGCTCCTTCTGCTTTTGGGGCTGGGGGCCGTGGATGATTACCGGGGCGTGCGCCCCTGGACGAAATTTGCACTTCAGAGCGCCGCCGCCCTGATCGTGGTTCTGTGCGGAGAGGCTCATGTATATTATCTGGGCGACCTGTTCGGATGGGGCGATAACGGGCTGGGCTGGATCTCCGTTCCGTTCTCGCTGGCCGCGGTTGTGTTGTTGATCAACGCGATCAATTTGATGGACGGGCTGGACGGGCTGGCGGGCGGTTTTGGGTTCATTGCGATTTTCTGGATTCTGGTTGCGAGCGTGCTGGCGGGGCAGCCCGAAAAGGCCGTTTATCTTCTGCCCCTTCTGGGTGCATTGGCGGGCTTCTTGTTTTATAACATGCGCCATCCTTTCCGGCGGCAGGCCGTTGTTTTTCTGGGGGATTCCGGCAGCATGGCGCTGGGCCTCGTTCTGGCGTGGGTCTGCATTGACTATGCCCAGGACCCGCGCCCGGTGGTTGCGCCCATTTCGGTGGCGTGGATTCTGGCTTTGCCGATCATGGATGTGTGCGCGCAGTTCTATCGGCGCGTGCGCGAAGGCAATCATCCCTTCCAGCCGGACAGGGGTCATTTTCATCACAATGTCATGGATTCCGGAGCTTCGCCGGGAGAGGCCGCCGCGCTGATTTTATCTCTCTCTTTTATGCTCGGGGCCATCGGGTACGGGGGATGGTTTCTGGGGGTTCCCATACCGATCCTGACCGGGGCGTGGGTGTTTCTCATTCTCGCGCACATGCATCTTTCCGCCCGCCCGGAGGTTTATACGGGGGCCATAAAAAATATCCGGGCCTTTTTCAGAAAACCTTTCTGTGGATAAGCAAAACTCCGCGGGGCTTGCGATGTTGACCCTGTTTTTCTTTCTTCCGTAAGATTTCAACTGGTGTTTCCGGTTTCACAGACAAATGGTTTTTTCATGAAAAATTCGAGGTTGAGGCCGTTTCTCTCGCTCGGCGCGCTCACGATTCTGGCGGGATGTTCGACAATGTCCGATATGGCGTTCTGGGACAGCACGAAGGATACGGAAACCACCGAAACCGCCGCCGCCGATCAGCAGGCGCTCTCCCCTCTGGAGGCGCATATGCAGGCCCGGGCTCAGGTCAATCCCGATGATCTCGCCCCCCATCATCAATATGCGCAGCGGGTCTCTACGCCCAAGGACCCGGCTGTTTACGAGGCTCTGCGCCTGGCCAGCGGGGACACGCCGCCTGAGACGGCGACCGCGGCTCAGCCTCAGCCTGTTTCGAGCCTGACCATTGTCAATCAGGCGCCCGCCGCCGGGGCTTCCCTGTCTCAAAAAGCCGAAGCGCAGGCCCAGACGCCTCAGGACATGGCCCGGATACAGCCCGCCGCCGGGACGCCCGCAACAGCGGATGTGACGGGACTTCGTTTCGGGGAGCATGAGGGAAAAACACGCATGGTGTTTGATCTCTCGGGCCCCGCCGCCTATACCCAAACGCTGGACAATGAAAAAAATCTCCTGATCATCGACATGCCGTCGGCCGGATGGACTCCGCCTGCGGATAAGGTCTTCGAAGGGCATTCCCTTCTGGAGGCTTATGTCGCGCGGCCTTCACCAACCGGGGGCACGATGCTCGCCATGAAGCTGAAGAAGCCTTCCCGCGTGATCATGGCGTCTTCTTATGAGCCTGAGGGCGGGAAGGGCTATCGTTTCGTTTTGGACTTGGCGGACGAATAAAGCGTTCTATGTGTATTGCTGATGGTGGATCCGGTTTCCGGCGCCGTTTCAATCCCTGTTTAACCCAAAGGAGAAAAACGATGAGAAAATTATTTATTCTAAGCACCGCTGCTTTCATGGCGCTCAGCCTTCCAGCGCTGGCTGAGCACGGCGATTCCGAGCATTCCCGCCATAAAGGGAAAATGTTTGAAAGCATGGATTTGAACGGAGATGCTTTGGTGTCCAAAGAAGAATTCATGCAGGCGCATGAAAAGAAATTCACGGAAATTGACGCCAACGCCGACGGGCAGATCACCGAAGAGGAAATAAAAGCCCGGAAGGCCGCCTGGAAGGCCGAGCACGGCAAGGATAAGGCCGCTCCCGAAGTTGAAGAGGCCCCTGCGCCGGCTGAATAACGGACACGCCGTTTTTTGCTATAAACAGGTTGCGCCCTGTCCCGGTAAAAAACCGGAACGGGGCGTTTTTTTTGAGACGGTATTAAGGAAGGTCGTCGGCGTTTTATCCGCGGTCCGTAATGACCAGCTTGCGGCCCTGTTCGTCATTGATGAAGGTCATGGACGGCGCGGTGTTTTCAATGCCCTCCGAGAAGACGGTTTTCAAGGCTTTGGAGAAGCTGTCGTTCACCATGATCGTTTTTGAAATCCGGTAATCTTCCCGGGCTTTCCAGACCAGGGTTACATCCGCCGTTTCCGACCAGTCCTGCAGAAGCGTGTGCAGGTCGGAGCCTTTTTCAGCTTCCCAGAAATTGGCCTGGGCTTGTGTTTCCTTCATGCCGGTCTTTACAGGGGTCTCCGTGTCGGTGTTGTAATAAAGACCCGATTCCGGGCGCGGATAGGCCTTGATGTCCAAAACCAGGGGCACGGGCGCGCTATCGGATTTCAGAGGTTCGGCCTGCGCGCGCGTTTCCGAAAGCATTCGAACACGGTTCATGGTCTGGGCCGGCTGGGTCTCTGGGTTTTCTCCGGGATCGCTGATGGATTTTCTACGAACGGACGGAGCCTGGGGCGTGAGATCCGCCGATTCAAAACCATTTCCGCCCGCCGCGCTGATGTGGACGGTTTGACCCTGAATGGAAGAGGTCAGGTTCAGGGGCGCAACCATGTCGGCGACAATTTCATTCCAGGGCTTTCCCCCGGTCCAGGACACCCGGTAGCCGGGATTGACGTCTTTTCCAAAGGCGAAGGAGTAATGAGAGGGCACCACGTTGCTCAGGGCCAGCGCGAGGGGGATGTCGCTTCCGAATCCCTCAACGGGGGTAAAAGTCGTTGAAGTGCCGGCCGCGGCTTGCCGGGGAGAAGCGGTTTTTTCGACCGGAGCGTTTACACCGGGTTGAACCAAGACGGCGCGGTCATTCCGCCATTCAATATGTTCGGGTTTTTGTCCGGCCGGTTGGCTTTTTTTCTGCGCTCCCATCTCCGGGATGGTTTTCATCGCGGGTGCGGAAGGTGTCGGGATCGGAGGCGCGTTGGTGATTTTAAGGGGGACCAGGATTGAATCTTCCTGGCCGAGCGATTCGGATTCCACTTTTTGAACAGGCAGAGGGGCCAGAGTGCTTTCATCCGATGAATCAGCTTCACGATTTGAAATGCGGGCCGCCGATGCGGGTTTCTCCTGGACGGCGGGCGGGGGAACCCACTCAAAGCCGGCCTGAGCCAAGGGCGCGTTTCCGAGCATCAGGCAAAATCCCGCTGCATATGGACCCAGACCGAAAAGGACGGCTTTTCTTGACTTCATACTCAAGCCCTTACAATTGTCATGATTGAATGAAACAGGCGAAACCATAAAACTCCACGCTGAAAAAAACAAGCCCCTTGCGGGATCCAAATTGCCTTAAGGCGCGCGCTTATTCCTCGTCTTTTGGCCTGCAAACTGCAATTTTCTGCGCTTCCGTTTCTCAAATATTTCTATATATTCTGCGATACGGTTCTCGAAAACCGCAGTTTTCGGCGCAAAATACTTTGAATGAGTGCGCGCCTTTGAGTTCATTTCCTAAGAAACAATTTTTCCGAAAGACAACCCCATGATCACGGACGCGCAGGCTAAAAACAAGATGGACCGGATGTATTGCTGGACAAGACATGTCTATGATCTTTCGCGGAAATATTACCTGCTGGGGCGGGACGCCCTAATCGAAAGGCTGGATGTCCGTCCCGGCGAGCAGGTCTGCGAGGTCGGATGTGGCACGGCACGGAATCTTATTAAAATGGCCAAAGCCTATCCGCAGGGGCGATTTTTCGGCCTGGATATTTCGGACGAGATGCTGAAAACCGCCCGGAAATCGCTGGCGCAAAACGGTCTGGAGCGGAGTGTACGGGTTGTTCAGGGCTATTCACAGTCTTTCGATCCGGCGGTTTTGTTCGGTCTGGAAAAGCCGCTGGACAAGATCGTGTTTTCCTATGCCCTGTCGATTATCCCCCCTTGGCGGGAATCCCTGGACAAGGCCCTTGATCTTCTCCCGTCTGGCGGAGAAATTCACATTGTCGATTTCGGCGGGCAGGAGGGATTGTCACCGGCCTTCCGGTCGATTTTATTCCGGTGGCTGTCCCTGTTCCATGTGTATTACAAGCCGGAAATTTCCGATTATCTGCGGGCATGGGCCCGTGAGGGGAAAGGAAACCTGTCCTTTGTCCCC
>JAIOYC010000033.1 GCA_021741325.1 Alphaproteobacteria bacterium | reverse complement strand
GCAGCAGATCAACATGAACCAGAAGCTTGACAGCCTTGTCTCGCTCCAGCTCGCAAACGGCTTCAGTGCGGCGCTGGGTTATGTGGGAATGGATGTCAGCTTTGTCAGCTCGGATGTGCCCTTTGACGGATCGGCACCGGTCAAGATTCATTACGCCCTTGAGAGCGAGGCCAGCGAGGCTACGATCAACATTCGCGATGAAAGCGGCAACGCGATTTATACAGCCGACGCCCTGACAAGCACCGGGAAGCATGATTTCACATGGGACGGGACATTGAATGGGGGCGGGCTGGCCGAGCCGGGTACCTATACCGTCACGATCGATGCCTTCGATTCCGAGGGCAGCCTGGTCAATAGTTCCACCGTTGTCACAGGCCGCGTGCGCGGCGTGGAAACGCAGAACGGCTCACTCTTTGTTCTGGTGGGCGACCGCGCCGTATCCATAGGCAGCATTCTGAACGCCAGCGAGCCCGAAACGTCGACAACAACCAATACAACAACGATTTAAACCTTAGAAGAAGGAGACTTGCCATGGGACTTTTTGGATCACTCTTTACCGGCGTTTCGGCTTTGTTCGCGCAGTCGCAGAACACGGCCATCATCGCCAACAACATCGCCAACGTGAACACCACGGGTTTTAAGCGCTCGGAAGCGGCGTTTGAAAGCCTCGTGACCTCGCAAAGCCGCTTGACGACCTACTCGCCGGGAACGGTCACCGTGCGACGCCAGCAGCGGGTCAAACAGCAGGGCGCATTGCAGCAGACCGCTTCGGGAACCGATGCCTCGGTCTCCGGAAACGGGTTCTTCCCGATCAAGCGGGGCGCGGACAGCCAGCAGGAATATCTCTATACGCGCGCCGGACAATTCTCCGAGGATTCGCAGGGGCTTCTCAGAAATGCCGCTGGATTCGTGCTGTATGCCTGGCCGCTGTCCACGGACGGTTCGTTGCCGGCCAACCAGGGGGATCTGACCTCTCTTGTCCCGGCGAACGTGGCGTTTCTGGGCGGGCTTACCCGTCCGACCAGCGGTGCGGAACTGGCCATTAACCTTGATTCCAATGACACCAGCACCGCCGAGGTCACTCTGGCGAGCGCGCTGACATCGCCGGCCGGTTTCTCGCGGGGGATCACTGTCTATGACACTCTGGGCTCTGCGCAAACCCTGACCTTTAACTTTACAAAAACCTACGGGCCTCAGGCCACCGCCACTTCCACGGTTTCCAATCTTGAGTTCACCACCGGATTGATTTCGGATCTGGGATTGACGGACGGCAACCAGTTCAGCCTCTCCATAGATGGCGGCGCGGCCAGGGTTTACGAGGTCAACACATCGGGCGGCGCGACGTCCGGCACGGAAGACGCGGCCGTGGTCACGATCGGGGATATCATAGATGATATCAATACAAACGTTGTTGGGGCCAATGCCTATGTCGGAAACGGCGGAGAGATCATTATCCAGCGTTCCGATTTTACAGGCGGCGCGGCGGAGACCATTACCCTGGCCAACGTGATCGGTACGCCGCTGACGGGGCTTGGCTTGACGGCGGCGACCTATGCGTCCGACGATCTGGACAGCGCCACCTATGACAACGGTGCGCCCGCGGATTCACCGGCCTACGGCTCCGAGGGTTTTCCGTCCTTCCGGAATTTGCCGGGCGACGTGCTCTACAATCCCCGCGGCTGGTGGCAGATGCAGGTGATGCACCCCAACGGCAGCGTGATCAGTACAGGAGTACTGAACTTCAACGGGGACGGGACGCTCAACGCCAATTCCGATACGAGCGGCAATATTGATGTAGAGCTGGACAATATCGACTGGGGCAATGGTTCCGAGCTTCAGGGAATTGATGTCGATATTGAGCGCTTCAGCCAGTTCTCGGGAGATTTCGACGTGATTTTCTCCGACCAGAACGGCGCGGAGCTTGGTTTGCGGACCGGGGTGGAGCTGACAAGGGACGGGCTGGTGGTGGCCCGCTTCTCGAACGGGGCTTCGGCGGATCTCTACAAAGTTCCGCTGATTACCTTTGCCAATCCCAACGGTCTGACGGAAGTGTCCGGGACGGCCTTTTCCGAATCAGAGGAATCGGGCGAAGAAAATTTGCGGGAAGCAGGATCGGGCGGCGCCGGATTTGTCGAGCCTTCCACACTCGAAGCCTCCAACGTCGATCTGGCGGATGAATTCGCCCGCCTTATCACCTCACAAAGGGCCTTCGGGGCGGCCACGCGGACGATCAATACGGTTGACCAGATGACGCAGGATCTGCTCTCGCTGAGAGGATAAACAAGTTTTTAAATTACAGGAAACTGGGGAAGGCCGGGGCGCATCAAGCGATTTTCCCGGCCTTTTTCATTTTTTATTATTCATAAAAATCAACATCATGGCCCCTATTTTATTATCCCGGGAAAAGTTGAAGATTTTTTAACAATCCCTTCACTATTTTGCTATATTCTAAGAATACAGGGTTCAAGTATTGAGCCTTTTGCAGAAGCAAAACCTTAAACCTAGAAAGGGGACTATCATGACATCAGATGTCGTATTGACCGCAGCCTTGCGGAACAACCTGCTCTCACTCCAGAACACGCAACGCCTTATTGACTCCACCCAGCTTCGCCTGGCGACCGGTCTGAAGGTTAACTCCGCTCTGGACAACGCGCAGAACTACTTCTCCTCGCAATCTCTGAACAACCGCGCTACCGACCTTGGTCGTCTTTTGGACGGGCTTTCGCAGTCTATCCGGACGATCGAAGAGGCCAGCATCGGGATTACCGCGCTGAACAAGCTCGTTGATCAGGCCGAAGCTATCGCCGTTCAGGCCCAGGACGCCCTGACAGACGGTTCCAGCGTTGCCAAGATCACCGGTAATGTTGATTTGAGCGGTATCACCGACCTGACCGACCTGACCGGGATTGCCGACAACGACCAGATCACCTTTACCATTGATGCGGCGGATGGCACGGCCATCACGCTGGACGATGCGCAAGGGAGCGGCGCCGGGGTCGTGCAGATCGACACGGGCGATTCCATCGACCAGTTGATCGCGACTATCAATGACTTCACCGATGCCGCAACGGGAGAGCAGGCCCTTAAAGCCAGCTTGGATTCCGATGGTCAGCTGCAAATCGAATCCCTGCAGGGCGGTAAGCTGCGCGTGAACTTCTCAACGGGTGGTATCAACTTGGCCGGCGCGCTCGGTCTGGATAGTATAACCTTGGGCGAATACACTGACTCTGCCGCTGTTGACCAGTATGCGGTCACGGTAGGCGGCGGCGCGGTGCTGAAATCCAACGTGTTCTATAAGGCGACGGGCTCTGCGGCCGGTCTTGCCGATGCGAGCACGCTGCTTTCGGTTGCTGACAACTCTGGAGGCACCAACCAATTTACGGGTGCTGCGACGGACGTTGTGGTTATCGGCGTGGATGGCGGTTCTCTCGTCACGATCGGGGATGTCACGACAGCCTCGTTCCAGAGCGTGGTGGACACCATCAACAGCAACACAACCCTGAACACCAAGATCCAGGCATCTTTCGACGATACGACGGGACAACTTTATATCCAGTCTCTCGACTCGTCGGTTAAGACGATCCAGATCGGTATCCGGGACGTGGCCACCAACGGTGCAAGCGCGAACTTCGGGTTCGGTCTGGCGGGTGCCGCTACAACCACCACGGCAACGCCGCTCTTGTCTACAGAGAGCATCGCGTTTGGCGCGGCGGCTTCGACCCTGGCGTCCCTGGAAAGCGATTTCAATGAAATCCGCACCCAGATCGACTCGCTCGTTAACGATGCCAACTATAAAGGGGTAAACCTGCTCAACGGAGACGATCTGACGACGTACTTCGATGAAAACAGAAACAACTCCCTGGTAACCACCGGCGGTACCTTTACCTCTGCCGGATTGGGCATCGATGAAGCAACCTTCCGTGATATCGACACGGTCACCGCCTCTCTGAACCAGGTGCGGGACGCTGTTACGGATGTCCGTAACTTCGGATCGAGCATCTCGAACGATCTGGCCGTCATCCAGACGCGCCAGGACTTCACGAAGGCCACCATCAACACGCTGACCTCCGGGGCGGACGACCTGATCGTCGCCGACCAGAACGAGGAAGGCGCGAACCTTCTGGCCTTGCAGACACGGCAGGCTCTGGGTACGACATCGTTGTCCCTGGCTTCCCAGTCTCAGCAGTCGGTTCTCCGTCTCTTCTAATCCATCTTTCGACCGCACTGAAAAGCCGGGGAAGAATTCCCCGGCTTTTTTACGTTTCGGGCTCCGGATTTATTTTGGGGAAAAGCAGGTTTTTTATATTTTTATTAAGGCATGTTTGGTATCCTGTAAGGAGAAGGCAGAAGCTTTTCGGTTGAAAGGAAGAACTCCTATGGCGCTCGTGATTGATTTAAAACCCGGCGAAAAAATCCTGATCGGCGATGCGGTGATCACCAATGACCGTCAGCGCACCCGGCTCCATATCGCCGGAGATTCCGCCATTATGCGGGAAAAAGACATTCTGCAGGAGCAGCAGGCGAATACGCCGTGCAAGAAGATTTACTTCCTTATCCAGTGCATGTATCTTTCGCGCCGGCCTATGGAATACCATAAAAAATATTTTGAGATCGTGAAGGAGATCCAGAAGGCCGCGCCGTCCACGTCCTTTTTCTTCATGCAGATCAATGACCAGATTCTTTCGGAATCGTATTACAAAGCTCTCCGGCTGGCGAGGGACCTCATCGACCATGAAAAGGAGCTGATGCAGAATGTTGGGTAGGCCGCCAAATAACCCCTATGCGCATGCCGCCGGGGCGTATGATCAAAACGCGCAGTCTCACACGCCCGACCAGCGCGAGCTGGAGGCGCGTATCCTGCTGAAATCCGCGCGTATGATGAGCGATCTTCAGAAATGCTGGGACTCGCTGAACAAGGAGCTTTTGGAGTCCACCCTGCGCTATAACCGCCAGATCTGGCTTATGTTCTATGATACGGCGCTGGAGAATCCGGGCGGGGAGCGCCCCGGCGACCTGCGCAGTAACATCATCAATCTGGCGAATTTTATCTTTAAGCGGGAAATGGAGATCATGGCCAATCCGCAGAAGGAAAAACTGGATATTCTGGTGAGCATCAACCGGGAAATCGCAGCAGGGCTGATGAGCAAACCCGGAGACATGCAAGGATAGGGAATTTCACCGCCTTGCTTCAGAAAAAACGCAATCATCTATAAATTCAGGCCATAAAAAAACAACGCGCGCCTTAAGAGCCCGCGTTGTCTCTTTGTTGAAAGAAAAACTACTTCTTTTTCTTTACAACTTTTTTCGCGGTGGTTTTCGCAGCTGTTTTCTTCACGGTGGTGGTTTTCTTCGCAGCTGTTTTCTTCGCAGGCGCCTTTTTGGCGGCTACTTTTTTAGCGGGGGCTTTTTTAACGGCGGGCTTGGTCGCCAGCTTGGTTACTTTTGCCTTTGGTTTAGCTGTGGTTTTTTTCTTGGTTGCCGGTTTGGCTTTGGTAATGGCCATAGACAGTCTCCATTTGTGATGTAGTTGGTTGGTAGGGATTGTGGCCGGAATGGCCGGTAGGGAAAGTGGTACTCGCGACAACAATACCTCATTTTCTTTCAATCGCATAATATTTTTTTTGTATTTGGTCTTTTATCTGATATCACTCGGTCCCATGGAGACAAAAACGCAGCAAGCCGCTTCTCAATGCCGGACATGGGCGTTCGAGGAAGCGCGGGGAATTCTCAAGCGCCTGACCGCTCTGCATAAGGGCAAAATCCGGGTGCCGGACAAGGGATATGTTCTTTTTGAAACGGGATACGGTCCTTCGGGCCTGCCGCATATAGGCACGTTCGGCGAGGTCGCCCGCACGACGATGGTGATGCAGGCCTTCCGGGAACTGGCGCCGGAAATTCCCGCCAAGCTGGTTTGTTTTTCCGACGACATGGACGGGCTGCGCAAGGTGCCGGATAATCTGACACCCGCGCAGCAGGACATTATCCGGCCCTATGCGGAGAACCGGGAACGGGAAACGGACGGAACCCCGCTGACGGCGGTTCCGGATCCTTTCGGCGGCCTTCATCCCTCCTATGGGGCGCATAACAATGCGCGCCTGAGGGAGTTTCTGGATCATTTCGGTTTCGAGTATGATTTTTTCTCCTCCACGGATTGCTACCGCGCGGGGACCTTCAACGAAGGTCTGCGGAAGATCCTGTCCTGCTGGGAGCCTATCCGGGACATCGTGGGAGGAATTCTGGGAGAGGACCGGAAGCAGACCTATAGCCCGCTCTTCCCGATCATTGATCGTTTTGATCCGGCGATCGGGAAGGATCGGAAGATGATCCTGCACAATGTAGCCCTTGAGGAGATACTCGATCCGGAAGCGGGCATTGTCCGCTTCAAGGTCCTGCGCGGCCCCATGGAAGGGGAGATCATCGACAATCATTGTGTCCTGAACGGCGGTGCCAAGGCCCAGTGGCGCGTGGACTGGGCGTTACGATGGTATGCGCTGGACGTGGATTACGAAATGGCGGGCAAGGATTTGGCCAGCGCGGCGGAGATTGCCGGAAAAGTTCTCCAGAACATGGGCGGACGGCGGCCCGCCGGATTCCATTACGAGATGTTTCTGGACGAGAAGGGCGAAAAAATATCCAAGTCCAAGGGCAATGGACTGAGCATGGAGGACTGGCTGGCCTACGCGCCTCACGAAAGTCTGGCCTATTATATGTTTCAGCGCCCCACCTCGGCCAAGAAACTTCATTTCGACATCATCCCCAAGGCCGTGGATGAATATATCACCTTCATCGAAAAGCTCGCCGGCCAGGACGAGGCTCAACGGCTGGAAAACCCGGCCTGGTATATTCATGGCGGACGCCTCCCGAACGGCCAGCATACGCCGGTCAGTTTCGCGCTGCTTCTAAATCTTGTCTCCGTGGCCAATCCGGACAGCAAGGAGGCGCTGTGGGCCTATATCAAGCGCTACAGCCCGGAAGCCAGTCCCGAGAACGCCCCTTTTCTGGACCGGCTGGCGGGTTACGCCGTGAAATATTACGAGGACTTCGTTCAACCCCGGAAATCCTACAGGCTGCCCGATGAACGGGAGCGCCGGGCGCTGACGGATCTGGCGGCGCGCCTTGAGGCGCTTCCCCCCGGCGCGGATCTGGACGCCGTTCAGACGGAGGTATTCAGCGCCGGCAAAGAAGCCGGCTACGGTAAGGAAGAACTGCGAGGCTGGTTTCAAGCGCTTTATCAGGTACTCCTGGGCCAGGATGAGGGGCCCCGATTCGGCTCGTTCGCCCAGCTCTACGGCATTCCTGAAACCGTCGCCCTGATCCGGGCCGCGCTGGCCGGAAAATTCGCGCAGGCGGCTTGAAGGAGACGCATGGCGTCCATGAACTTCCCCGTCTGATTACGCGCACCGCCGTCATCCCCGCCAAGTGGAGGCCTGCCCTTTGCAGGCCGGAACGCGTGCGGGGATCCAGCACAATAACGTGCGGCGCAAAGCGCCGCGCAGATCCCGGATCCCCGAAGAGGTTGCCCCGGATCATCTCCCTTCTGAAATTCCCTTGACATTATAGGAATAATATCCTATAATTGTTCCTTTCGATCATGCGGAAAGGAACCCCCCCATGCGCACATGGCCCCCCAAGGAAAGACAAAAACAGGCCGATCCGATCCGACGCATGAAGCCGTGGGAGAAATCCACAAAGGCCGGGAAGAGACGCGCCCGGATGAACGCGCTCGAAGTACGTCGCGAACGAAGTGAAAGAAAATGCTGAAAAATCAAAAGGCACCCCCCACCCCCTCCCGGAATTTTGACGAAGGAACTGAATGGACATGCAATTCAATCGGCCATCCGGGCGATTTATACGCCAAAGCCTTGGGCGAAGGGGGATGGGTCCGGGCGATGCGGCAATCCGGAAGGTTTTGACAGGGATTGCTTCGCCTTCGGCTCGCAATGACGGTGTGAAAAGAGGTCTACTATAATTTCACCACAAGGAACCCTGATTATGAAACTCATCCTCACCGAACCCTTCATCCCACTGGGCTTTGACCACGACGATATCGAAACGCGTAAAATCAAGGCCGCGCTTGCCCGCCTGGGCTATTATACGCCCAACCCCCATATCGGCATGGATGAAACAAGAAGCGCAGATCTGCGCGCCGCGATCAGCGCCTTCCGCCAGGACAGAAATATCCCTGATTCTCCCTGGATCATGCCCCAGGACGCCACGATCATCTCGCTCAATAAAGAGCTGGCGGTCAACAGAAACGCCGAGCGCTACATCTGGCGCACGATGAAGGACACCCGAGTCCGCGACGACCATGCGCATCGCGAAGGGCAGATCTTCACCTGGGGCAATCCGCCCCCGGAGGGTCATCCCGGTGACGCGCCCAATTGCCGGTGCTGGCCGGAGCCTATTGGGGAGGGTAAACGTAATTGCAAAGAGGAGGAAAATGCATGGATCAATGCAGGAGCAATTCTCTTTATTGCCGAACAGACTCTTCAGAAGGCGGAACAGGAAAAACACCAGTTGGAAGAGAGAAAATCTCAAAAACAGGTGGAACTCTTGAAGATTGAAGAGCAAATCGAAAAAGAAAAGAAGAATAAAAGAGAAGCTCAGAATAAAGGCGCGGCAATTGGCGCGGCCGTTGGTGCTGCCATTGGGGCCCCGGGCGGTCTAGCGGGTTCTATGATGGTGGCCGGAATAGGGATTGGTGTAGGTTCAAATATTGGTCGGTTTTCTGAAGAGATCGGAGACGCTGTCAGCGACAAAAGCAAAACAGATTTATCTTTAATTCTGAAAAGGATACGTTTGCTAAAGGAGTTGCAGGCATTGCAACGGCAAATTGAAGAGCTTGCCAGAGAGATTAGCACGATCCTTATGCCCGAGGTTGAGAAAGCGCAATGGGATGTTGATGAAACTCAGGCCGCGTTTCTAGCGTGCAAAATCAGGAATAAAAAATAGCCATGTTCTTAAAATTTAAAGAAAAAATTTCCACGCTGAACAGGAAATGCCTTGTTACCGTCGCTCTATTCTTGGGATTGTGCATTATCCTGGAGATGGGAATCTTTTTTTACGACACCGTGCTGTTGGAATTGGTTCTTGGACATGAAATTGTAGTGCGCGATTTAGGGCTTACCCTGGTTTCACTGGCATTGTCAGTGTATGGGCTTCTTTTTTTGATAAAAATTATCTTCAGGAAAGAGAAATAAGGACGGGAAGGGCGGGGCATTCTCTCGAGGGAGAGCGTCCCGCCCTTTTGTAAAGGGTTTCGTTCTTATCCGGCGGCCTTGCGGCCGTGGCCGGCGGCGGATGTTTCATCATCCTCGGCGGCGGGCAGAAGGGCGGCGGCTGCGGCGGAGCGTTTTGCTTCCGCGGCTTCCATAGCGTCTTGTTGCGCGCGCTGCGCTTCCAGAACCACGGCGTCGCGGTCGGCGGCCACCCGCTTGAGGCGGTTGACGAACGCTCCGGTCCCCGAGGGGATCAGGCGGCCGACAATCACGTTCTCCTTCAGTCCGTGCAGGCGGTCGACCTTGCCCTGCGTGGCGGCTTCGGTCAGAACCCGCGTTGTCTCCTGGAAGGAAGCGGCGGAGATGAAGGAGCGCGTCTGCAGCGAGGCCTTCGTGATCCCCTGCAGGACCGGCTTGCCTTCAGGCGGACGCTTGCCGTCGGTCAGATATTTCTCCACGGCTTCGTCGAACTCCTGACGGTCCACATGCTCTTCAAGCAGGTAAGTGGAATCGCCCACGGCGGTTACTTCGACTTTCTGCATCATCTGGCGGACGATGACCTCGATATGCTTGTCGTTGATCTTCACGCCCTGCAGGCGGTAGACGTCCTGTACCTCATTGATGAGGTAGTCGGCCAGCGCCTCGATGCCCAAGACATCCAGGATGTCGTGGGGCACAAGCGCGCCGTCCAGGATCGGATCGCCCTTGCGGACGAAATCGCCTTCGTGGACGGCCAGATGACGGCCCTTGGGGATCATGTATTCCATCGCTTCCTGATCGGCGGAGGCGGGGCGTACAACGATCCGGCGCTTGGTTTTATAGTCCTTCCCGAACTCGACGTAGCCGTCGATCTCCGAGATGACCGCGAAATCCTTCGGACGGCGGGCCTCGAAGAGCTCGGCCACGCGGGGAAGACCCCCGGTGATATCGCGGGTTTTCGAGGTTTCGCGCGGGATACGGGCGATGATGTCTCCGGCCTTCACTTCCTGTCCGGCTTCGATCGAGAGAATCGAATCGGGGGACAGATAGTAGTTGGCGGGCAGGCCGTTGGGCAGCTTGATGATCTCGCCTTTTTTGTCCAGCAGCGAGATGCGCGGCTTCAGATCGCTTCCGCGCGGCTGGCTGCGCCAGTCGATAACTTTACGGGCCGCAATCCCGGTCGCTTCGTCGGTGTCGTCCACGATGGAGACGCCTTCCACGAGATCAAAGTAATGCGCCACACCGTCTTTTTCCGTGATGACGGGCAGGGTATACGGATCCCACTCAGCCATGCGGCCCCCGGCCTTGATCTTGTCACCTTCCTTGACCAGAAGACGCGCGCCGTAAGGAATACGGTGCGAAGCTTTTTCGGTGCCCTTCTTATCTTTCAGAACGACTTCGGTGTTCCGGCCCATCACGATGGACACGCCCGAGGAGTTCTTCACGATGTTCTGGTTGCGGATCTCCACGGTGGCATCGATGCTGGAGTCCACGTGCGAACGCTCAGCGCCCTTCTGCGCCGCGCCGCCGATGTGGAAAGTCCGCATGGTGAGCTGCGTGCCGGGTTCCCCGATCGACTGGGCCGCCATGACGCCGATGGCTTCGCCGATATTGACCTCGGTGCCGCGGGCCAAGTCGCGCCCGTAGCATTTCGAGCAAATTCCGTTGTTTTCGGCCTCGCATGTAAGGACGGAGCGGACTTTCACCTCGTCAATGCCCGAGGTTTCTATGTGCGCGGAATTGACCTCGTCCAGGAGGTCGCCCGCCTTCGCCAGGAATTTGCCCGATAGGGGGTCCTTGATGTCTATCGCTGCGCTGCGGCCCAGGATACGTTCAGCCAGCGAAACGATGGTGTCGGCGCCGCTCATCACGGCGCGCAGGGTAACTCCCTCTTTGGTACCGCAATCGACTTCGCTGATGATGGCGTCTTGCGCCACATCGACGAGACGGCGGGTCAGATAACCGGAGTTCGCGGTTTTCAGAGCCGTATCGGCCAGACCCTTACGGGCGCCGTGCGTGGAGTTGAAGTATTCAAGAACCGAAAGACCCTCTTTAAAGTTCGAGATAATCGGGGTTTCGATGATCTCGCCCGAGGGCTTGGCCATCAGACCGCGCATCCCGGCCAGCTGGCGGATCTGAGCGGCGGAACCCCGGGCGCCGGAATGCGCCATCATGTAGACAGCATTAAGCTCACCGGATTCGATGTTGGAGATCTTTTTCATCATGGCGTCCGCGACTTCGTCGGTGCAGCGCGACCAGATATCCACCACCTTGTTGTATTTCTCGCCCTTGGTGATCAGACCATCCTGGTATTGCTGCTCGAACTCGGCAACTTTCTCGTTGGCTGCGGCCACGAGGGTCTGCTTTTCCTCGGGAATGACCAGGTCGTCTTTCCCGAAGGAAATGCCGGCCATACAGGCGTAGCGGAAGCCCATTTTCATCATGCGATCGGCGAAAATGACGGTGCTTTTCTGGCCGCAATGACGGTAGACAACCTCGATCAGGTTGGAAATTTCCTTCTTCGTTAGAATTTGGTTCATCAGTGAGAAGGGAACTTCCGGATGGCGGGGCAGAAGCTCGGAGAGCAGGATACGTCCGGGCGTGGATTCCACGACCATGGTCAGGCGCTCGCCCTTCTCATCCACGGTGTGGTAGCGGCACTTGATCTTAGCGTGCAGGGACAGGACACCCGCCTCGATTGCGTGGGTAATCTCACCCGCGCCGCGGAAAATCATGCCTTCGCCTTTTTGCTTGTCGCGCGCGATGGAGAGGTAGTACAGCCCCAGAATAATATCCTGCGTGGGCACAATGATCGGCTTGCCGTTCGCGGGGGAGAGGATGTTGTTCGTCGCCATCATCAGGCATCGGGATTCCAGCTGGGATTCGATGGAGAGCGGCACGTGCACGGCCATCTGGTCGCCGTCAAAGTCAGCATTGAACGCGGTGCAGACCAACGGGTGAAGCTGGATCGCCTTGCCTTCGATCAGGACCGGCTCGAACGCCTGGATTCCGAGTCTGTGCAGGGTAGGAGCCCGGTTGAGGAGAACAGGGTGCTCGCGGATAACCTCTTCAAGAATATCCCAAACTTCGGGGCGTTCTTTCTCGACCATGCGCTTGGCGGCCTTGACGGTGTTGGCCATGCCGTAGATTTCAAGCTTGTGGTAGATAAAGGGTTTGAACAGCTCCAGCGCCATCTTTTTCGGGATACCGCACTGGTGCAGTTTCAGTTCGGGACCGACCACGATCACGGAGCGGGCGGAGTAGTCCACGCGCTTTCCGAGAAGGTTCTGACGGAAACGGCCCTGTTTCCCCTTGAGCATGTCGGAAAGGGATTTGAGGGGGCGCTTGTTGGAGCCGGTGATGACGCGGCCGCGGCGGCCGTTGTCGAACAGGGCGTCCACGGATTCCTGGAGCATGCGCTTTTCATTGCGCACGATGATGTCGGGTGCGCGCAGCTCGATGAGGCGTTTCAAACGGTTGTTCCGGTTGATGACGCGGCGGTAGAGATCGTTCAGGTCCGACGTGGCAAAACGACCGCCATCGAGCGGAACCAGCGGACGAAGCTCGGGGGGCAGGACAGGGATAATATCCATGATCATCCATTCAGGGCGCGTGCCGGACTCGATAAAGGATTCCAGGAGCTTCAGGCGCTTGACGTATTTTTTGCGCTTGGCTTCGGAGCCCGTGTCGCGCAATTCTTCCTCGACCTTCACCTTTTCGGCTTCCAAGTCGAGAGCTGCCAGGATTTCCTTAACGGCCTCGGCGCCGATTCCGGCGCGGAAATTTTCTTCGCCGTATTCATCCTGCGCGTCGTAATATTCTTCCTCGCTCAGGAGCTGGTAAGGCTTCATCGGAGTCATTCCGGGCTCGATCACGATGAAGCTCTCGAAATACAGAACCTTCTCCAGCGATTTGAGCGTCATGTCCAGAATAAGCCCGATGCGCGAGGGCAGGGACTTCAGGAACCAGATATGCGCCACGGGAGAGGCCAGCTCGATGTGCCCCATGCGCTCGCGGCGCACCTTCGTCAGGGTAACTTCAACGCCGCATTTTTCGCAGATAATACCCTTGTATTTCATGCGCTTGTACTTGCCGCAGAGGCATTCGTAATCCTTCACGGGTCCGAAGATGCGCGCGCAGAAGAGACCGTCGCGCTCGGGCTTGAACGTCCGGTAGTTGATTGTCTCTGGCTTTTTCACCTCGCCGAAGGACCAGGAGCGGATCTGCTCCGGGCTGGCGATGGAAATCCGGATGGTGTCAAAGCTTTGCGGCCCTGTTGGCTGGCCGAAGAGATTCATCAGTTCGTTCATGGTGCGCTTCCCTTTTTTAACTTTCCGTTTCTGTCTCTTCGCAACCCCGGCGAAAGCCGCGGTTTATGCGATCTATTCTCTGGGCCCCGGCTTGCGCCGGGGCGTTTATTTTTACGACCCGCTGCCCTGCTTCAGATCCACGTTCAGGCCCAGGGCTTTGAGTTCCTTGGTCAGAACGTTGAAGGATTCGGGAATGCCGATCTCGAAATTGTCCTCGCCGCGGACGATCGCTTCGTAGACCTTCGAGCGGCCCGCCACGTCGTCCGACTTGACGGTCAGCATCTCCTGCAGCGTGTATGCCGCGCCGTAGGCCTGAAGCGCCCAGACTTCCATCTCCCCGAAGCGCTGGCCGCCGAACTGGGCTTTACCGCCCAGAGGCTGCTGCGTGACGAGCGAGTAGGGGCCGATGCTCCGTGCGTGGATCTTGTCGTCGACAAGGTGGTGGAGCTTCAGCATGTACATGTAGCCGACGGTCACGGGGCGGTGGAATTTCTCGCCCGTGCGCCCGTCGATCAGACGGACCTGGCCCGAGGTGTTCAGGCCGGCTTTTTCAAGCAGGATTGTGATGTCCTCCTCATGCGCGCCGTCGAAGACCGGGGTGGCCATGGGTACGCCGGCCCGCAGATTTCCGGCCATCTCGATAAGCTGCGTTTCATCGAGCTTTGCGACTTTTTGCTGGTATTCCCGTTCGCCGTAGACATCCTTGAGTTTGGAGTCCAGTTTTTTACGCTCCGGATCGGTCGGCTTTTTCGCGTCCTTAAAGGAATCAAGGATCTCGCCGATCTGCCGTCCGAGGGAGGCCGAGGCCCATCCTAGATGCGTCTCCAGAATCTGACCCACGTTCATGCGCGAGGGAACGCCCAGCGGGTTGAGGACGAGGTCGACGGGCGTACCGTCTTCCAGGTAGGGCATGTCCTCGAGCGGCATGATTTTAGAGACTACCCCTTTGTTTCCGTGACGTCCGGCCATTTTATCGCCTGGCTGAACCTTGCGCTTCACGGCCACGAAGACCTTGACCATCTTCATCACGCCCGGAGGCAGTTCATCGCCGCGCTGGAGTTTTTCAACCTTGTTTTCGAAACGCTCCTTGATGTTGTCGACGGCGTCGTCAAACATCTTCGAGAGCATCTCGATCTCTTCCATGCGCTTTTCGTTCTCGACGCCGATCTGACGCCATAGACCGCGCTTCTCGATAGCTTCAAGGTCCGTCTTTTTGATCTTGTCACCTTTCTTCAGCTTGACGCCCTTGGGAACGGTCGTGATGGTCTGACCGACCAGAAGCTCTGTGAGGCGGCCATAGAAGCCGTCTTCCACGATCCGGCGTTCGTCGTCACGGTCTTTTGCGAGACGCTCGATTTCCTGTTGCTCGATCGAGAGCGCACGGGCGTCCTTGTCGACCCCGCGACGGTTGAAGACCCGCACTTCCACGACTGTTCCGACGGCTCCCGGCGGCAGGCGCAGGGAGGTGTCTTTTACGTCGGCGGCTTTTTCACCGAAGATTGCGCGCAGGAGTTTTTCCTCCGGCGTCATGGGGGATTCACCCTTGGGCGTGACTTTTCCGACCAGAATATCGCCTGCAGCCACTTCCGCGCCGATATGGACGATTCCGGCCTCGTCGAGGTGCTTCAGTGCTTCTTCGCCCACGTTGGGGATATCACGCGTGATTTCTTCGGTTCCGAGCTTGGTGTCGCGGGCCATGACATCGAATTCTTCGATATGGATCGAAGTATAGACGTCATCGCGCACGATGCGCTCGGAGATCAGTATGGAATCTTCGAAGTTGTAACCGTTCCACGGCATGAACGCGACAAGCACGTTACGGCCCAGGGCCAGTTCCCCCAGTTCCGTGGAAGGGCCGTCGGCAATGATGTCACCGGCCTTGACCACATCCCCGACTTTTACAAGGGGGCGCTGGTTGATGCAGGTGCTCTGGTTGGAGCGCTGGAATTTGGAGAGCTTATAGATGTCCACCACGGGCTTGTCGGCGCGGATTTCCTCCGTCGCCTGAACCACGATACGGGTGGCATCAGCCTTCGTTACCATCCCCGCGCGGCGCGCGGATACGGCGGCCCCGGAATCCCGGGCGACGGTGGCTTCCATGCCTGTGCCTACGATCGGGGCGGCGGCCCGCATCAGGGGAACGGCCTGACGTTGCATGTTCGAGCCCATGAGCGCGCGGTTGGCGTCATCATTCTCGAGGAACGGAATGAGCGAAGCCGCCACGGACACGATCTGCTTGGGAGAAACGTCGATAAAGTCGATCTGATCCGGAGGAGACATGATGTTTTCTCCGGCCTGGCGGCAGGACACGAAATCATTGACGAATTTACCCTTGGAATCGAGCGCTTCGTTGGCCTGCGCGATCGTGTGCTTGGATTCCTCCATCGCGGACATATAGACCACTTCATCCGTGACCATATTATTCACCACGCGGCGGTAGGGGCTCTCGATAAAGCCGTACTGATTCACGCGGGCGAAGGTCGCCAGGGAATTGATCAGGCCGATGTTCGGGCCTTCAGGTGTTTCAATCGGGCAGATCCGGCCGTAATGGGTCGGGTGCACGTCGCGGACTTCGAATCCTGCGCGTTCGCGCGTCAGACCGCCGGGGCCCAGAGCCGAGAGGCGGCGCTTGTGCGTGATCTCGGAGAGCGGGTTGGTCTGGTCCATGAACTGTGAAAGCTGCGAGGAACCGAAAAACTCCCGCACCGCGGCCTGCGCGGGCTTGGAATTGATCAGGTCGTGCGGCATGAAGGTGTCGATATCGACCGAGCTCATACGTTCGCGGATTGCGCGCTCCATGCGCAAGAGTCCGACGCGCATCTGGTTTTCCATCAGCTCGCCGACGGAGCGCACACGGCGGTTTCCGAGGTTGTCGATGTCGTCAATCTCGCCGCGGCCATCCTTCAGGCCATGGAGATATTTCAAGATCGCCAGGATATCCGTTTTGGAGAGAATTCGGAATTGGTCATCTGCTGTCAGGTCGAGGCGAGCGTTCATTTTCACGCGACCAACGGCGGAAAGGTCATAACGTTCAGGATCGAAGAACAGCGAATTGAACAGGGCGTCCGCAGAATCCACAGTAGGCGGTTCGCCGGGGCGCATCACGCGGTAGATGTCGATCAACGCTTCTTCGCGCGTGTCGCACTTATCCGCTATCATGGTGGTGCGGATATAGGGTCCCACATTCAAGTGGTCGATCGCGAGAACAGGGATGGAGGCGGCGCCCGAATCCTGGATCGTTTCGAGGTCGTCCTCGCTGATTTCATGGCCGGCTTCCAGAATGATCTGGCCGGTTTTGGAATCGAAGATATCGGTCGCGAGATAGCGGCCGATAATCTGCTCGTCCTGAACCAGGATATCCTTCAGACCTTCCTCAGAAAGCTGCTTGGCCTTGCGAGGAGTGATTTTCGTGCCTTCCTCGGCGACGACTTTGCCGGTTTTAGCGTCGATCAGGTCATAGGCAACCTTGATCCCGCGCAGGCGCTCGCCGTCGAAAGGCGTTTTCCAGCCTTTTTTATCTTTCGTGTAGAGAATGGTGCCATAGAAAGTGCCCAGGATTTCCTCATTGGACATGCCCTGGACCATCAGCGGATCGACTTCACGGTCTTCCTCGGCACAAAGGGCCCGGTATTCAGCGGTTTCCGCCGAATCCAGCGCGCGCAGAAGTGTGGTCACGGGGAGTTTGCGGCGGCGGTCGATACGGACATACATGATGTCCTTTGCGTCGAATTCGAAATCCAGCCAGGAGCCCCGGTAGGGGATCACGCGGGCAGAGAACAGGTATTTTCCGCTGGTATGTGTTTTGCCCTGATCATGGTCGAAGAACACGCCGGGGGAACGGTGCATCTGGGATACGATCACGCGCTCGGTGCCATTGACCACGAAGGTCCCGTTTTCCGTCATAAGAGGCATGTCCACCATGTAGACGTCCTGCTCCTTGATGTCGCGGATGGATCGCAGGCCCGAATCCTCGTCCACGTCGAACACGGACAGGCGCAGCGTAACGCGCAGAGGCGCGGCGTAGGTCATGCCGCGTTGCTGGCATTCCTCGACGTCGTATTTGGGTTCTTCGAATTCGTACTTCACGAAATCGATCTCCGCGCGGCCTGAGAAATCCTTAATAGGAAACACGGAAGAGAACACCTCTTCGAGGCCGCGCAGCTCGCGGGCGTCGGCGGGCGCTTCCATCTGAAGAAACTGGCTCCAGGACTGGCGTTGCACGTCGATCAGATTGGGGGCCTGCATGACCTCTTCGATGTGGCCGAAGC
>JAIOYC010000032.1 GCA_021741325.1 Alphaproteobacteria bacterium | reverse complement strand
CGGTCGAATATTATTCCCACGTCATGCACATCGTCTCCAATGTCGAGGCCGCGCTCCGGGAGGATCTGGATATTCTTGACGCGCTCCTGGCGGGGTTCCCGGCGGGAACCGTACGCGGCGCGCCCAAGGTCCGCGCGATGGAGATCATCGACGCGCTGGAAAAAACCCGCCGCTCCTATTACGGCGGAGCCGCCGGATACCTGTCCGGCAACGGCGCCATGGACACCTGCATCGCGCTGCGCACCGCCCTTGTGAAAGACGGAAAGCTCCATGTCCAGGCCGGGGCCGGAATTGTGGCTGATAGCGTGCCGGAATCGGAATACCAGGAAACCGTCAACAAGGCCCGCGTGCTGTTCCGCGCGGCGGAAATGGCCCTGCAGAGAAATTCCTAGGGCCTCTGCTCATTCAAAGTATTTTGCGCCGAAAACGTCGGTTTTCGAGAACCGCATCGCAGAATACTTAAGCGTATTTGAGAAGCGGAAGCGCAGAAAACCGACGTTTGCAGGCCAAAAGGCGATGAATGAGCAGAGGCCCTAGCGCACCAGCGCGCTCATCTTCACGATCTCCACCCCCCGGGCTTTCGCCCCGGGCAACCATTCCTTCAGCGCGGCAATCGTGGAATCCTTCGGATGCCCGATCACCACGGCATAGCCCTTCTTGCGGGCAATGTGTTCGGCTTCCGCCAGCGCGTGCAGCGCGGCCTCCCGGCTGTCCACATGGTCCAGAAAAACATCCCTCTCCCCGAATTTCAGGCCGCGTTCGGCGGCAACCTCCGCCGCGACGGATGTATTGATGGTCTTGGAATCTACGAAATAAAGCCCCCGCGCGGCCAGCGCGTCCATGACGATCTCCATCGTGGGGCGCGCCTGCGTCAGGCGGCTGCCCATATGGTTGTTCATGCCCGCATAACCGGGAAAAGCCGTGAACATCTTATCCAAAGAATCCTCAAGCTCCTGCGCGCTCATCCCCTCCATCAGCGCAATCGCCCCCACGTCCAGATCCGGGTCCATCGGCTCCATGGGCGCATGGATCATCAGCTCATGCCCGGTCTGCGCGGCCAGCGCCGTCATCTCCGGCAAGCCCTCCGCATAGGGCAGGAAGGACAGTGTCAAGGGGGCGGGCAACTCCATGATCTCCCGGCTGCGCCGCCGGTCCATGCCCATGTCGTCGATGATGATGGCTATTCTCAGGGTCTCCCCCGGCCCCACCGGCGCGAACACGGGCGATTCCTTGGGAATTTTCGGCGCAGCAACCGCGATTTCATTGGGGACGGGCGCGGGCTGGGGCAGCGCCGTAAAGTCCTCGGTGATGTCTTCCGCCACATCCGGAAGCACAGGCTCCACGATTTCCCCCTCGACCGGTACATAGACCGGCGCGGGCGGCGGCGGAGCCACGGGCTTGTCAAAATGCCACAGGGCCAGCTTAATCGCGATGATCAGGGTCGCGGCTATGCACACGATCATCAGCGTCCGGCCCGGATCGCGCTGCGGCAACATGAAACGTCTCATGCGCCTGAAACTATCCCATCTCATTCTGTACCGCCACCCTGTTCTGCTTTCCCCGCTTCCGCGGGGAAGGGAAGAAATGAAGAAATTATCCATTAAAGCTTGCCTTTTAGGACTTCCCGGCCATAAATTCCGCCATGATTGTGCTCATCGACAATTACGACAGCTTTACCTACAACCTCGTGCAATATCTCGGCGGCCTGAAGGCGCAAATCGCCGTCCATCGCAACGATAAGATCACGGTCGAGGAAGTTCTGGCGCTTAAGCCTGCGGGAATTGTGATTTCACCCGGCCCCGGCAATCCGGATGAATCCGGAATTTGCCTTGAGCTGATCCAACATTGCATCAATCAAAAAATCCCCCTTCTGGGCGTGTGCCTCGGCCACCAATGCATCGGACAGGTCACCGGCGGGCGTGTCGTGCGGGCGGCCCCCATGCACGGGAAAATCTCCGACGTAACCCACACCGGACAGGGCGTGTTCAAGGGCCTGCCCTCGCCCTTTCAGGCGGCGCGCTATCACTCCCTGATCGTCGAAAAAGAAACGCTGAGCCCCGACCTGGAAATCACCGCCGAAACGTCCGAAGGCCTTATCATGGGGGTGCACCACCGCCATGCCCCTGTTCAGGGCGTCCAGTTCCACCCCGAAAGCATCGCGACGCAACATGGCCACGCCATGCTCTCCAACTTCATTGAAAGCCTATGTCCGAACGCTATGAAATAACAAACGGGGATGAAGATTCCCTTTCCGAGGAACTCACGATCCAGGTCATGACCGCGATCATGGAAGGATACTGCCCGGAAAAGAAAATCATTTCCTTCCTGACCGAGCTCCACGAGCGCGGCGAAACCGTCGCCGAAATCACCGGCGCGGCGCGGGTCTTGCGGGCCAAGGCTCAAAAAATATCGGCCCCGCCGGGCGCACTCGATTGCTGCGGCACGGGCGGAGACAACGCGGGAACGCTCAATATTTCGGCGGGCGCGGCGCTGGTCATCGCGGCCTGCGGCGTGCCGGTGGCCAAACACGGCAACCGCGCCAGCACATCCCAATCCGGGGCGGCGGACGTGCTCGAGGCCATGGGCGCCAATCTGAACATGCCGCTCGCGGCGCTGGAAGAAGCCCTGAAGCTCTTTCATTTCGCCTTCCTGATGGCGCCCTATCACCACGCGGCCTTCAGCCGGGTCTCCTCGGCCCGCAAGGCCATTCCCCACCGCACGATCTTCAACCTGATCGGCCCGCTGGCCAATCCGGCGGGCGCGGAGTTTCAACTCCTGGGCGTCTTTGGAAGGGAATGGATGCACCCCCTGGCCGAGGTTCTGCGCAATCTGGGCACGAAACGCGCCTGGATCGTGCATGGCTCCGACGGGCTCGATGAAATCACCACCACCGGCCCCACCCATGTCGTGACGCTGGATGAAAACGGGACCATTGCGGAGATGACCCTGACCCCGGCGGATTTCGGACTGGAGCCCGCGCACCCAGAAACCCTGAAAGGCGGCACGGCCGGGGACAACGCCATGGCGTTGCGCGCGCTGCTGGAGGGCTGGAAAAGCCCCTACCGGGACATCGTGCTGGCCAACGCGGCTGCCGCCCTCGTGATCCAGGGCGCGGCAAGCGATCTGCGCGACGGCATGGAGCGGGCCGCCGCCGCCATCGACGAAGGCCACGCGCTGCGGACGCTGAAGGACTATATCGCCTTTTCAAGGGAAACGCTCGCGGACGATCCTCAGGAAAAATATTAAACCACGAAGCCACGAAGTTCACGAAGTTTCCCAGCCCTATATCGTCATCCCGAGCGTATGCGAGGGATCCCAAAGGATGGATAGATCCCTCCGCTTCGCCCTGCGGGCTCCGGTCGGGATGACAATGGAGGAAGTCTTCGTGGCTTCGTGGCTTCGTGGTTAAAAATACTTTTTCGCTACGTCCTCTGCGTTAAAATCTTTTTTAAGATCGCAATGTTCAGTAACGTCTAAGTGAGTTTAGACCCTCACTTTCTATTTCAGGGACTCTTGGCTTTTTAACTTGACAAAAAAGGAATAATTTCCTAATATATGAAGGGCAATAGGCCGGACGGCAAGGAAATAGCGGCGACATAATTCAGGACAAGAACGGGACACCCCCACCCCCTCCCTGAAAAACGGCAAACGAACTAGTGAATTCGAAAAACAAATACGAAACAAGACCTTACAATAGGAAAAGACATGAGCGTCCTGGATGAAATCTGCGCCCGCAAGCGGGACCATATACAAGACCGTATGCAGGCGGTCTCTCTCGCGGAAATCAAAAAGCGCGCCGCCGCCGCCTCGCCGCCCGCCGGATTTATCTCGGCCCTGCGCGCCGCCTCCGGCCCGGCTATTATCGCGGAGATCAAGAAAGCTTCCCCCAGCAAGGGCCTGATCCGGGAGGATTTCGATCCCGCTTCCATCGCCCAGGCCTACCAGCGCGGCGGAGCCGCCTGCCTCTCCGTTCTCACGGACGAGCCGTATTTCCAGGGACGGGACGCGTATCTTCAGCAAGCCAAAGCCGCCTGTCCCCTGCCCGCCCTGCGCAAGGATTTCATGCTGGATGAGTACCAGATCTATGAATCCCGCGCGCTGGGGACTGATTGCGTCTTGCTCATCATGGCGGCGCTCAGCAACGCACAGGCGGTCGAACTGCACGATCTTTCGCGCGCGCTCGGCATGGATGTGCTGGTGGAAATTCACGACCGGGAAGAACTGGACCGCGCGTTGCCCCTCGCCCCCGCCATGATCGGCGTGAACAACCGCAACCTCAAGACGCTCGCGGTGGATGTCCAGACATCCATGGCCCTTGCTCCCCTGATCCCCCCCGGTATTCTCAAGATTGCCGAGAGCGGAATCGGCGGCGCGGAGACGATCCGCGATCTTCAAAATGCAGGGTATGACGGGTTTTTGATCGGGGAATCCCTCATGCGCCAGCCCTGCGTGGAAACCGCGCTGAAAATTCTGCTCACGGGATGTTGACACAAAGGGAGAACTAATATAGAACAAAAAGGGTATATAGTTTCAAATACAGCATAAAATGTGTCCGGGGAAGGACCGCCATAAGGGATAAATCGCAGATGCTCACACGGAAACAGCGGGATTTGCTGGTCTACATTCAGGGCCGCCTGGCGGCGGAAGATGTAGCGCCCTCCTTCGAGGAGATGAAGGAGGCCCTGGGCCTGAAATCAAAATCCGGGATTCACCGCCTGATCGGCGCCCTGGAGGAACGCGGCTATATCCAGCGCCTCCCCCACCGCGCGCGGGCTCTCGAAATCCTGCGCCTGCCCGAAACCCTCTCCGCGCGGCGGGAGCCTCCGGAATCTGCCAGGACGACGCGCGGGGCGGTGAATGACAGCGCCTTCGCGCAGGTGCCCCTGTGCGGAAAAATTGCCGCCGGAACGCCTATCGAAGCCCTCAGCCAGGAGGGAGACTCCGTCTCCGTGCCGCCGGATATGCTTGGCCCCGGTGAGCACTACGCCCTGACCATCGAGGGCGATTCCATGACGGGCGCGGGAATCTGTGACGGCGATATGGTGATTATAAAACGCTGCGACACCGCTGAAAACGGCGCCATTATCGTGGCGCTGGTCGATGACCAGGAAGCCACCCTCAAACGGCTGCGTCGCGCGGGCGCCAAGATCGTCCTGGAGCCCGAAAATCCTGCTTACGAACCCCAGATCCTGGACCCCGGCCGCGTCAAAATCCAGGGGCGCCTGACGGGGCTGATACGGACATATCACTAACCATCGCTCGTCATTGCTGCGAGAACCCCGGACTTGATCCGGGGGACGAAGCAATCCATGGAAAAACTATGTACGCTTCATCAAATCCGGGCGGCGTTCCTTTGTCATCCTCTCCGCCTCCGTGCGCCGCCACTGCGCAATTTTGGCATGGTTCCCGGATGTAAGAACCTCCGGCACGCCACGGACCGTCCCATCCGCCGCCATCCATTGGGCCGGGCGGGTATAGTGCGGGTATTCCAGAAGGCCGGATGAAAAGCTCTCCTCCACGGGCGTTTCCGTATTCCCCATCACGCCGGGCAGAAGGCGGATACAAGCATCCATCAGCACAAGCGCTGCGGGTTCACCCCCGGAGAGCACATAATCACCGACCGAAATCTCCTCAAACCCTCCCGATTCCAGCACCCGCTGATCCACGCCCTCATAGCGGCCGCACAAAATCGTCAGGACCTCTTCGGCCACGAGATCCTTCACAAGGGCCTGCGTCAAAACGCGACCGCGCGGAGAAAGATAAATACGCCATCCGGGATGGGGAAGGGCCAACAACGCCCGCTCGATCACATCGGGCCGCATCACCATGCCCGCGCCGCCGCCAAAGGGCGTATCGTCCACGGATTTATGAACCCCGTCGGCAAAATCGCGGATATTGACGGCGTTATAGCTCCATAACCCCTTCTCCAGCGCCTTGCCGCTCAACGAATGGCCGAGCATGCCGGGAAACATCTCCGGAAAAAGGGTGAGAAGATTGATATGGAAGGACATTGATTACAGTAACCCCTCCGGGATATGGACCACAATCCGCTCCCCCGAAATTTCGGAAACATTCGCATTCGTAAAAGGAAGAAGGAAATCGCCTCCGCCCTGCAAAGGCCGGATTTCAAGAAGATCCCCCGCGCCAAAATTATGCACGGCGATGACAGAGCCGATCTCCGCCCCCTGCCCGTCCACAGCCTTCAGGCCTATCAGATCGCCGTGATAATAGGCCCCGTCCTCCTCAATGGCGGGCAGGCTGTCCTGATCCACGTACAGTTCCGTTCCGCGCAGCGCCTCCGCCGCATTCCGCTCCGAGACCCCCTCCACGGCGGCCAAAACATACTTCCCCATCTTGTTCTTGAGCGCGACGGCAATCGTAGAGTTTCCGGTCTCGTACTTATAGAGAGGGCTGAGAGTTTCCATGAGGGACACATCCTCCCCGAAGGGGAGGATCTTCACCAGTCCCTTCACCCCATGCGCGGAGACAATTTTTCCGAGGCAAATGCGCTTCATAATGAAGCCATAAGAAAAAAGCCGCATCCCCTGCGAAAGCAGGGGGCTTTATGCTCGGAGGAAAGATCCCCGCTTACGCGGGGAATGCAGCAATGGGTGAGTCCCGGCATTATTCTGCGGGTTTTTCTTCGGCTGGCGCTTCTGCTGCTGGCGCTTCTGCTGCTGGCTCTTCCGCGGGCGCGGCTTCTTCCACGGGCGCGGGAGGCGCTTCCGCGGCAGCCTTGGCGGCTTCAGCGGCGGCCTTGTCTTCTTCAGCAGCGGCGCGTTTCGCTTCCTCGGCGGCCTCAGCGGCAGCTTTGACCTTTTCCTGCTTGTCGCTGATTTTCAGCTTCGTCTTTTCGGACTGAGCGGATTTCTTCGGACGCACGGGCTGCGCGGGCACGGGAATAATCCCGGCCTTGCCGAGGAACGTCGCGACACGCTCGGAGGGTTGCGCCCCCTGGCCAAGCCAGTATTCAATGCGCTCATTCACCAGGCGCACGCGATTTTCGTTGCCGTCTTTCAGCAACGGGTCGTACGTCCCCAGCTTTTCGATGTAACGTCCGTCGCGCGGCGAGCGGCTGTCCGCCACCACGATACGATAGAACGGGCGGGCTTTGCGGCCCCCTCTTGCCAGTCTGATTGCCAATGCCATATTTTAGTCTCCTTCTTTTGGTTTAAGTTAAAATTTGCCGTTTAAAATAATTTCTTCTTCTCCGAGAAGGGATTGGGCCCCAAAGGGCCGGCGCCCTGCTTCATCGCGGTCATATCCGCGGCCAGGCCATCGGGGTCCATGGAGCCGGCCATCAGCTCCAGATCGTCCATGCGCCCGCCCATCATCTGCTTCATCATGCCCATCATTTTGCCGGGGCCCATCTTGCGCATGCGCTTCATGACCATCTGCATCTGCTGGAGCTGTTTCACCAGCTTGTTGATCTCCTGCACCGTCGTTCCCGACCCTGCCGCGATGCGCTTTTTGCGCGACGCGTTCAGTAAATCGGGTTTCTCCCGCTCTGTCTTCGTCATGGAAAATATAATGGCTTCCTGTCGCTTGACCATGGAATCATCCACGCCGGCGGCTTCAAGCTGCCCGGCCATCTGGCCGATGCCCGGCAGCATTTTCATCATCGCGCCCATGCCGCCCATCTTGCGCATCTGCTGGATCTGCGACAGGAGGTCATTGAAATCGAATTTCCCCTTCTGGAATTTCTGAGCCATCCGTGCGGCTTCGTCCCGGTCCACCGTCTCGGCGGCCTTCTCAACCAGGGAGACAATATCTCCCATGCCCAGAATGCGCCCGGCGATCCGCTCGGGGTGGAACAGCTCGATCTCCGTCCATTTCTCGCCCGTACCGACCAGCTTGACCGGCTTGCCGGTAACCGCCTTCATCGAAAGCGCCGCGCCGCCGCGCGCATCGCCGTCCACGCGGGTCAGCATAATACCGCTCAGCCCCACGGCGTCATCGAACGCCTTGGCCGTGTTCACGGCGTCCTGCCCGGTCATCGCGTCGGCAACCAGCAGAACCTCCACGGGCTTTGCAAAATCCCGAATTTCCTTGGCTTCGGCCATCATGGCTTCATCGATGGAGAGACGGCCCGCCGTGTCCAGCATTACGACGTCGAATCCTTCCTTGCGGGCGGTGTCCATCGCGCGCCGGGCGATCTCCAGAGGCTTTTGGCCCTCGACGACGGGAAGAGTCGCAATCCCCGTCTGCTCACCGAGCTGGCGCAATTGTTCCTGCGCGGCGGGGCGGTAAATATCGAGCGAGGCCATCAGCACCTTCTTGCGGTGCTTTTCACTCAGAAGCCGGGCGATTTTGGCCGTGGACGTCGTTTTTCCCGATCCCTGCAAACCCACCATCAGATAGGCGCAGGGCGGCGTGGCGAATTTAAGCTCTTCAAAACCAGCGCCGCCCAACATATCCACCAGCGCGTCATGGACGATCTTGACGATCTGCTGGCCGGGATTGACGCCCTTGATGACCGCCTGCCCCGTCGCCTTGGCCTTAATGGATTCAATGAAATCCTTCACCACGGGCAGCGCGACGTCGGCTTCGAGCAGCGCGACGCGGATCTCCCGGCTGACGGCCATGACGTCGTTTTCGGAGAGAGAGCCCTTGCCCCGCAACTTCCCGAACACGCCGCCTAACTTCTGGCTTAACGATTCAAACATTCAAATCCTTTTAAAAACAAAGCAAAAACGCCGCGCCGAGCGTAAATTCGCCGAGCGCGGTGTACCCGCAAGCACTGAAAATCAAAGGTTTCAGTGGAAATTTGAGCGGAAACTATGATATTTTCAGGCTACTGTCAAGCAATACCCTGGATGGCGGATTGAATATGAACTTTCTGAAAATGCACGGCCTGGGCAATGATTTCGTGATTCTGGATCACCGAAATGCGCAACCCAGCCTTTCATCTGAAACCATCAAAAATATCTGCGACCGCCGCCGGGGCGTGGGCTGCGACCAGCTCATCCTGATGGAGTCCTCGGAGAAGGCCGACCTGTTCATGCGGATCTACAATCCCGATGGCTCCCAGTCCGAGGCTTGCGGCAATGCAACGCGCTGCGTGGCGCATCTGTACATGAAAGAGGCCGGAATGACCGCCTGCACCATCCAAACGCTCGCAGGCGCGTTGAAATGCCGCCTGCTGGACCATGACCTTGTCGAGGTCGACATGGGTCCGCCGCTGGAAATCCGTGATCTCACCTTTGATTCAAAAAGCGCCACCTTCGTCAGCATGGGTAACCCGCACTGTGTGTTTTTCGTGAAGGACGCGGAAAGTATTCCGCTCTCTGAAATCGGGCCGAGCATCGAACACCACGAAGAATTCCCCAACCGCACCAATGTGGAATTCGCACAAGTAAACCCGGACGGATCCATCCGCCTGCGCGTGTGGGAGCGCGGCGCGGGCATCACACAGGCCTGCGGATCGGGCGCGTGCGCCGCCATGGTGGCCGCCGCCCATGGGGGCTTGACGGGCCGGAACGCCGAAATCCGCCTCGACGGCGGGCCTCTAAGCCTTCACTGGCGGGAGCCGGACAATCATGTTCTCATGACCGGGCCGGTCGTGTATGTTTTTGCCGGAACATTGACCTGAAAGGATTCCCCATGGCGCGCAACCTCAATAAATCCCGGATCAGGGATTCCAAAATCGCCCTGATCGCCGCCTTCCTGGTGGTTGTATTCACGAAAGCCTTCATCGACAGTGAAACCCCCATGCATGAAATGGTGGAATTCACCGGTTATTTCCTGATCGCCCTGTGCGCGATGGGGCGGCTTTACAGCACGGCGTTCCTGGGCGGCCACAAGAATGAAACGCTTATCACCTACGGCCCCTTTTCCGTGACCCGCAACCCGCTCTATTTCTTCTCTCTGCTCGGCCTGACCGGGGTTGCGCTGTTGTCCGTTCATCTCCTCATCATCGTCTTGCTACCGCTGTTTTTTATAGTCGCCTACCATTTTCTGATCAAACGGGAAGGAGAATTTCTGCTGGGAAAATTCGGGGATGAGTACCGGGCTTACATGGCCTCCACACCCCGCCTGTTCCCGAACTTCAAGCGCTACCATGCGCCCGACATTATCCAGACTGTGCCGCGCTATCTGAACAAGGCCTTCCGGGATGCTATCTGGTGGTTTCTGGCGTTCCCCGTATTCGAGGGGATCGAATATCTACAGGAAGCCGGCCTTATAAAGCCGCTGTTTCTTCTGCCCTGATCAGTGTCGCGGCGAAAAACCCGTCCGTGTTGTGCCGCAGTGGCGTAAGGCGCATGAACGGCGCGCCCAGGGCAGGGTTCTCAGGTGCCATCACGGTGAATTCCGGATGCCGAACCAGAAACGCTTCCACCTGCCGCTCGTTCTCCTCGGGCAGAAGCGAGCATGTGGCATAGACCAGCTTTCCGCCCGGCTTAACCGCCTCCGCCACACGATCCAGAATTTCAGCCTGGACGATCATCAGCTCTTCAAGCCTGGGGCCGTACACAGCCCAACGCATATCGGGGTTGCGCCGCCATGTGCCCGTGCCGCTGCACGGCACGTCGCAGAGCACGACATCAAAGGTCCCCTTCTGCCGCCGGAGCCATTTTGTATGATGCTTGTCCGTCAGGGGCCGGACCTCGATGATATCGGCCACCTGAGCCTTGCGGTAGCGCTCGCGCCCCTTTTCCAGACGACGTTCGTCCGTGTCCATGGCTACGATGCGGCCCTTGCGCTCCATCGCGGCGGCGAGCGCCAGCGTTTTGCCGCCTCCGCCCGCGCAGAAATCCAGAACCTGCATCCCGGGCCGCACGCCGCATATATGGGCGATCATCTGCGACCCTTCATCCTGGATATCCACCCAGCCCTTTGAGAAGGCTTTCGTCTTGGCCAGATACACCTTGGCGCGCGCGCGCAGTCCCCAGGGTGAAAAAGGCGTGGGATCGGTTTCAACCTCGTCTTTTGCCAGGGAATCCCGCGCATTCTCGCGGGGAATGAGAAATGTATTCACACGCAGATCCAGCGGCGCGCCGGGAATCATCGCGCCCAGCTCCGCCGCGAAGGATTCCCCGAAATACCCCCGCAGGGTGGGCTCATACAGGGGCGGACACTCGACCCGCACGGCGTCGGGCATGTCTGGATGTTCCAGCGCCAGCTCGTCCAGCGCCCTTATTAAACCCTGTTCCTGATCATCCAGAACCGGCGGCGCGTAACTGGACCCATCGAACAGATCACCCAGGCGCTTTGCGGAGGCTTCCTCCGCCAGCATAAGATGCACGATCACCCGACCACGCGGGCTGTCCCCAACCCCTGCCCGTTCCAGATGCCAGCCCAGCCGGGCGTGAGCCCGCGTCACGGCATAAACGCGCTCGGCCACGGCGGCCCGGTCCTTGGCCCCGATATAGCGCCGTCCGCGCATATAATCGCCTGTCACCGTGTCCATGGGAACGCGGCTCTCGGATGCTTTTTCCAGAATTTCTATAGCGGCCTGTATCCGCGCCTGTGGTTTCATGCAGCCGGATGTACAGGAAATTTCCCGCTTGCGCAAAACTATTGTCATCCCCGCTTTCCCCTGGACGACAGTTTGAGTATACAATCCCATGACCCGTACGACCGCGATCTATATCCACTGGCCCTTTTGCGCGTCCAAATGCCCGTACTGCGATTTCAACGCGCACGTACGGGAGCGGATCGATGAGGATTCCTGGAAAAACGCATATCTAGCGGCTCTGTCCCATTATGCGGAGATGTTGCCGGAGCGTATTATCTCCTCGGTATTTTTTGGGGGTGGGACACCTTCCCTCATGCCTCCCGCCACCGTGCAGGCGATCGTGGATTCCATTCAGAAACACTGGCGCATCACAAACGACATTGAAATCACGCTCGAAGCCAATCCGACGTCCGTGGAACGTGAAAAATTCCTGGCCTTCAAGGAAGCCGGGATCAACAAGGTGTCGCTCGGCATTCAGTCTCTCAATGACGATGACCTGCAATTTTTGGGCCGCAAACACTCGGTACGCGACGCCCTCACCGCTATTGAAACAGCCGCCAACGTGTTTGAGAGAGCCAGTTTCGACCTGATCTATGCGCGCCCAAATCAAACTCTTAAGAACTGGCAGGAAGAGCTTGAAAAGGCATTGGATTATACCGCCCGACATCTCTCTCTTTATCAATTGACCGTCGAGCGGAACACACCGTTTCATGTCGATCATGCGCAGGGAAAATTTTCCATGCCGGACGAGGAGCTTGCTGCTGATTTTTATATCCTGACCCAGGAAATAATGACTTCCCGCGGACTACCCGCCTATGAGGTCTCCAACCATGCCGCCCCGGGCGAAGAATCGCGCCACAACATGGCCTATTGGACCGGGGGCGATTATATCGGGATCGGCCCGGGGGCGCATGGCCGGATCACGCTGGACAGCACAAAATACGCCACAAGGGATCATGCCGCGCCGGAGATCTGGCTGGAGCGGGTGCAAACCTCCGGATACGGACGCACGCTTCTGGACCCCCTGAGCCCGGAAGACCGCTTTCTGGAAGGCTTCATGACCGGCCTGCGCCTGCGGAAGGGCATTTCCCTGAGCGAGCTGGAACGCCGGTCGGGCGCGGACTGGGCCGCCCTGCTCGATCAGGACAAGATAAATATCGCGCAAAAGGAAGGCTGGGCCGAGCGATCGGAAAATACGCTGCGCCTGACCACCGAGGGCATCTTGCGCATGAACGCGCTTATTCCCTATTTATTGCGCGACGACCGGAGCGACAGGGACGGCCCTCATACTGCCGCCTAGTCCGGGAAGCGGGATAGAAAATGGCTGGCCATTCAGCAAAAACCGCCCATCCGGTGTCATTTCATACTCCAGAATATGCCGCGCCGCGCCCGCGCCGTCCTGCTCGACCCGCGCTACAGATTTCACGTACTCCATCGCCTCTACAATTTTCCGGAGTTGCGGGGCCTGCAGCGATCCCTGCGCGATCATCCCCCGGCTTTTCTCCAAGACCCGGTCCACGCCTTGGAAGACAGTCCTGATTTTGCCTTTGAATCCGTTGGCCGCCTGGGAATCCGCTACCATGCCGCCGCTCAGGTCCACCCGGTAATCGGCGCCCTTGATGAAACTGGCCGGCAGATCCAGCGCGCTTCCCGCCTCCGACAAAAGGCCAGGCAGGCTCAGCATCATCGTCATGCCCGCCAGCCCGGACGCGGGTCCCGGCGGGGTCGCCGCCATGGTCTTAAGCAAGGCCGCGACATTCTGCACGGGAAAAGAGGTCAACAGTCCCTCGATCTTCAGATCGGAGGGAACAAAGGGCGAAATTCCTGGAATACGGGGATCCGCCGAAAGCTGCTCCAACCCCAAGCGTACACTCAGATCGCCTGTGTTCGAACGCAAATTGCCCAGAGAAGTTCCCGCCCGCGCGCTGGAAAGCGTAACCGGCATGTCACTGCCATCCGCCGCGTTTTTCAGCATGACGCTGAGACCCGCCAGCGCGATCTCCTGCTTGAATCCACCCGTCGCGTCGGGGAGAAACGGCAGGACGGAGAGAAAAATCCCGCCGGGCGATGCCCCTGTCATTCGACTTCCCAAAGACCCCGCGTGCGCAGGGTCATAGCCCTGGACCTCGCCCTTCAGGGAAAAACTCCGCAAGGAGGCCTTGAAAGCCCCGGCGCCCGGAGACGTCCCTTCCGCCTGTATATTGTCGAGGGCGGCCTCCACAGGCCCGGACCAAAATCCGTCCGCGCCCTTCGTGAAGGCGTGATGCAAAGCCAGCTTGCCTATGCGCGTAGTCATGGCCCCGCCCGCGCTGTGGATCATCACATTTTCATAGGCGGAATCGAAGGTGGAGAACGCCCCCAGATCCTCCCGCCAGATCCCTGAGGCCTTTTGCACGCCCGGCTCGATCCGGAGGGACTCGGCGCCGTTCTTCTCCAGCAGCACCATCGGCGTGGGCAAAGCCATCGTCACCTTCCAGCGCCCCGACCCGTCGGCGGGCTGCGCGTTCAGCGACAGGATGCCCATGTCAAATACCCGGCCATCGGGCCAGACGGCCTTTAGATGGGGAAAGGTTACGGCGTAGTAGGTTTCCGCAGGCTCCACGGCCAGCGCGCCGTCCATCTCCAGCCGGATGCCCCGCGCCTGAACGGCCTTGTCCTGCGCCGTGAGTGCGGCTTGAAACACGCGCCTGACCATCTCCGCCCCGGCCTTATCCAGGGAAGCCGCCTGCGCCGCGCCCGTCACCGCCGGGATACAAATCAGCAGGCTCAGAATCGCCCGCTTCAGGATTTTGAAATCAAATGCATGTTTCATCGCTTGCCCCCGCTTTTCCGGGCACAGTAACGGCAAGCGGGGATACGGCGCAAGGTTTAAAGCCTCGGTCAGCGGATGACTATTACTTGGAAACCTGGAAAGCAGTTGCCGCCATAATTGTTCTTGATCTGTGCCTTTGGTAGATCGGAAGCCAATTTTTTCATTTTATCTTGAAGCAGGATCGGTTTTTGTTCTCCCGCTCCCGAAAAATCAGAAGATCTGCGAATCCCTTCATAGGCATCGCTAGCAAGGCACACCAGCCGGTTTGACATCGTCTCGGCCATCGTATGTGCGGATCCTTTGGGTCTTTCTCCCGGCCTTTCTTGAAATGGCTTCCCATCCCGAACGAAAGCCTGCGTCAGGATCTTTTTCAGAGGATCTTTCTGTCCCCATAAATTTCCCTCAACCGTTGCGTTCACCAATATATTGAATTGCGTTGCAACCTTTTCATCTTTTTCCACCATCTCAAAAAAACGTTCCGCCTGCCTGAAAGGGGTTTTGGGCCGTGTCATCGGATAATCCTTTTGTTCGCAGTTATTAGGGCAAGTAGCCGCACCTTATCCTCAAAAAATTTATATCGCAATAGGTTTTCAATCAGGCCTTTCAAGTCAAGAAACATCCGAAATCCCCGTGCGTATAGACACACGCCCCTTTTTGCGCTTATATCGAAAAACATTTTCCCTGACCCCTAGAACCGACGCCGACACGCACACCCCCATGCTTACAGCCGACGACAAACAATTCCAGATCAGCCCCGGCGGAGAAATCCTCTTCCAGCCGCTCCCCGGTAACCCGCTGCCCGGCCAGCCCGTAGCCCTTATACGAAAGGGGGCATCTCCCCTCGCGCCCGACATCGAGATCACCGGCGCCGACCAGCCCCCCGAAACATCCGAGCGTCTGCATACCTGGCTGAAAGCCCGCATCACCGCGGTTCTGGAACCTCTCGTCGCGCTGTCCGAAACGGAAACCCTGCCAGAAGGCCCCGCACGGGAAATCTGTACGCGGGTTTATAACTCTCTGGGGATCGTCCGGCGGGAGGAAATCGAGGATCTCGCCGCCGCGCTGGGTCCGGAAGACCGGGCCCTCCTGCGGAGCAAGAAAATCCGCCTCGGCCCCTTGCTGGTCTTTCAGCCGGATCTGAACAAACCCGCCGCCGTGCGTCTGCGCGGATTGTTGTGGTCGCTTTATAATGGACGCGCCCTGCCCGCGCCTGTGCCCTCGGACGGGGCCGTTTCCGTGGCGATTGATCCCGCGACCGCAGATCCCGATTTTTACCGCGCCATAGGCTATCCGGCCTTTGGGCCGCGCGCGATCCGCATCGACATGCTGGACCGCGTGATCAACAGCGTCTACGAAAATGCGAAGGATGGAAAATTCCAGGCCCGGCACCAGATGGCGGAATGGCTGGGCTGTCCAATCACAGACCTGTATGAAATCCTGACCGCGATGGGGCACACCAAGATCTTCGACCCCGCCGATCAGCCCGTGGCGGAGTCTCCTGCTGCCCCCTCGCCTGGCGAAGAACCCGCACAGGAAATCCCAACCGCGCCTCCTGTTGAAGAAAATTCGGAAGCCACCCCGGCGGAAAAACCCGTCGCCCCGCCCCAACCCAAACCCGAGCTCGCGACCTTCCGCCTGAAAAAGGGCAAGGCCTTCGAGAAGGCCGCCTCACCGCGCGTTTATACTCCGCGCCCCGAACGGATGGAAAAAGCGCATCCGGACAAAAAGCCCGACAGAAAAAGGACGGCTGAGAAAGGCGACAGACGCGAAGAGGGAAAGAATCGCCGCGAAAAAACAGCAGAAAAGCACACGGACAAACGCCCCACGCGCCGCACCGAATTCGGACCTTCTCCCAAAATAGAAGACTCACCCTTTGCGATTTTGCAACGCCTGAAGGCCGGGAATGACGATGGGTAAGGCTGCCCTTCTCTCTGCGTTCCTTTTGTGCCTGTTTATTTCCGCCGCTCCGGCCCGGGCAGCGCGTTTTTCCGGTGAATATCTTCTGACCGTTTGTGGAATCGACCGGGAGGGGAAGGAACTGGTGGCCGGTGGCCATATCGCCTGCCAGGCCTATATCGCGGGAATTCTGGATTACCACAACCTGATCCGTTCGATGGGCGCGGCACCGGGGATTGATTTTTGCGTGCCGGAAACGGCGGGATTGACTTCGATCCAGAAAAAAGTCACCAGCTATGTTTTTAAAAACCGCACCCAGCATGAAAAATTCATCGCCGCACCCGGCGTGGCGCTGGCGCTTTTCACTTACTTCCCCTGCGGGAAATAATCTTCAGAGGGCTTGATAAGTTGAGGGGCCAAACTCATCGCCCCCCTCAGAAATTTTAATCGTGCTGAATAAAACGTCTGTACCGGGGAAGTCATGGATTTTGGTCTCGATGAAGCATCGGTGAACCGTTCCCTCGGCCGCCGCATTAAAGCCCGGAACCAAGGGCTCCAGCCCGACATTATCTTCCAAAGAAACCGGAATATTTTTTCTGTTGTTATCGTCCATCCCTATCTCCTCCTTCTTTTATTTCCACCCCTCCATTCTTATAGAGGAAAAAGAAAGGCGTCCATATTTATGGAAAAACGAGCCCTAAAAATTCATCAGCCACCCCAGCACTAAAATCTGCGGCACCGTAATCAGGGGGAGGAACAGAGCCACCTTCCAGGATTTTGAAAATTCCCGAATAACCATGATTTCCGTGTAATCGGTGCTGACCCCGGCCATCAAGAAGACAAATCCGTTCCCGGGTGCCGCGGCGCGATTGACCAGTTCCGAGGCGATGGGGACCGATCCCTCCGAGCACACCTCGACCCCCGTGGCCGCCACAAGCGTCGCCAGAAGCCCGATGAGACTCGGCCCGAACCAGTCCGCAAAGATCTCGGGGGGAATGAAGGCCCGGATCGCGGCGGCGATGACTACACCCAGCAGGAGCCAGCGCAGCAACATGCGCGCCTCGCCCATGCCGTTCCTGAACACGTCCCGGAAAAACCCCGGCGTGGGCCTAAAGCCCCTCAGATGCTCCTTCATTTCGGCCCGCAGGGAAAATCCTTCGGGGACGGGCGCAGTGTGGGGATTGGCCGGCAGTACACCTCCCTTGACCAGACGCATCATGATTACGCCCGTCACGAAGGCCACCAAAGCCGAGGCGGCGATATAAACCAGCGTCCATTTTAATCCGATCAGGGCAATGAGAATCATGGTCAAGGACAAGGAATTCCAGGGACTCGCCACCAGAAAGGCCATGACCTGCGCCAGGCTCGCGCCGCGCTCGTACATCTTGGCCGCGATCAGAACGATGCCGTGAGAGCATAAATCCAAAAATACGCCCGCCGTCACCGCGCGCGCAATCCCGCCGGTACGGTCGCCACGGCCCAGAATGGCTGTGAACCAGGCTTTGGGTATCTTGTGCATGAGCCCGACGAAGAAAATTCCCAGCGCCACACCCCACCACATTGCGCCCAGCATCTCGGCCACACCATAGGCGAAATCATGCAGGGGCCGCACAGCCGGAGCAAAGGGATATGCC
>JAIOYC010000031.1 GCA_021741325.1 Alphaproteobacteria bacterium | reverse complement strand
GCGCCCGGCTTTCCTTTGGCTCGCCCGAACGGCTTTGGGCTCATCTGGGTATCCGGCCCGGCGCGGTGTGCCCTTTTACGGTGATCAATGATCCTGAACGCAGGGTAAATCTTCTGCTCGATGAAGCCATGATGGCGGCTGAGCGGGTTTGTTATCATCCTTTGGACAATGCCATGACCGTTTCCCTGGCTCCGGCGGATTTGATGAAATTTTTTGATTTTACCGGACATGCGCCCCACATACTTGATTTCCGGCCCGCCGCCCCGGATAATGCCTGATATTTTATTTCCGAAAAAATGCCAAAAAAATGAAGGAGCGCGCCGCACATGTTTTTCAACAAGGGCAGAAAAGAAGGCGAAACGAATCAGGACGGAAAAGTTACCGTTATTTTCGACGTCACTTCAGAGGAATTCGAGGCTCGCGTGCTGGCCGCCTCAATGGAAATCCCGGTGATCGTGGATTTCTGGGCGCCCTGGTGCGGGCCATGCAAGGCGCTGGGGCCCCTTCTGGAGAAGCTTGTGCAGGAATCCGGCGGCAAGGTTCTGATGGCCAAGGTGAATGTGGATGAGAATCAAGATCTGGCTGCGGCATTGCGTATTCAGTCGATTCCCACCGTTTATGGATTTTTTCAGGGCCGTCCCGTGGATGCGTTTCAGGGGATATTGCCGGAAGGGCAACTGAGGGCCTTTATCGACCGGCTGATCAAGGCGGCGGGGGACGCGCAGCCCGGGGCGCTGGACATTCCCGCTGTTCTGAAAGAAGCGGCGCAGGCCCTTTCCGAAAAAGACGCCGCTCTTGCCCAGACTTTATACGGGCAGATTTTAATGCAGGATGAAAAAAACGTGGCGGCTTACGCGGGGCTGGTGCGGACGCATATAGCGGCTTCCCAGATAGATCATGCCCGTCAACTGGTGGAGCGCGCGCCTCCGGAGATAGCGAAGTCGCCCGCTTTCCCGGAAGTCCGCACGGCGTTGGAGCTGGCGCAGAGTAAACCGGCGGGTGCGCTGGAGGATTTGATGGAAAAGGTCGACAAGAACCCCGATGATCATCAGGCGCGGTGTGATCTGGCCCTGGCGCAGTTCGCCGCCGGACAGCGGGAGGAGGCGGTTGAAAGCCTTCTGGAGATCATGCGGCGCAACCGGGGCTGGAAGGAAGAAGAAGCGCGCAAACAGCTTCTGAAGATTTTTGAAGCCATGGGAAGCGCGGATCCCCTCACCATCGAGAGTCGCCGGAAGCTCTCCGCAGTCCTTTTTTCCTGAAAAGATTAAACTAGATTGCTTTTATGGACTTAAACCCTTTTGCTCCCGAATTCAAAAATCTGCCGCGGATTCTGGGAATTTTTCCGCTGGCGGGAGGGGTTCTTCTGCCGGGCGGAACACTCACGCTGAATATTTTTGAACCCCGTTACCGGGCCTTGGTGGAAGACGCGATGGCGACGCATCGCCTGATCGGGATGATTCAGCCCAACGGAGCCCCGCCCACGGCCTACGGTCCGGCGCTTTATAAAATAGGCTGTGCGGGCAAGATCACGGAATTCACGGAAACTTCGGATGCCCGTTATCTCATCACCCTCACGGGCATTTGCCGCTTTTCGATCATCCGGGAAGAAGGGCTTGTTCGGGGATATAGAATGGCCACGCCTGATTGGGTTCCCTACCGGAATGACACGGCGCAATCCTCCGATCTTGATCTGGATCGTGCGACCCTTAGAAACCTTCTGGAGAAATATTTCGCGCGCGAAGGGATGGCGTGTGATTGGAGCGCGGTGGATAGCGCGCCCGGAACGCGCCTGATCACCTGTCTGTCCATGGCCTGTCCGTTGACGCCCGAAGAAAAACAGGCTCTTTTAGAGGCCGCCTGTGCGCAGACCCGCGCCCGATTGTTTATGACGATGCTGGAGATGGCCGTGTGCGGAGCTTCTGAATGCGAAAGCCGTCACTGAGAAAGCCGGCTGCGGGGTTAAATGCGGTCGTTTTTCCGGACCTGGTTAAAATACCCGTCTATACCCTCCTTAAGGGAGCGCGCGATTTTTTTCCGGTAGCCCGGCGTGTTTAAAAGCTTTGCCTCTTTCTGGCTGGACATGAATCCGACTTCAACGAGGACAGAGGGAATATCGGGCGCTTTCAGGACGGCGAATCCCGCATAGCGGTGTGGAGTGGGAAGTGTCTTGAGCCCTCCGGCCTTAAAGGTTCCCACGAGGTTGTTTGCAAAGAATTTGGACTGATTCATGGTATCCCGCATGGCCAGATCCACGAGGATATTGGCCACATCCTGATCCTCGACGCTCAGGTCGATGCCCGCGATCAGGTCGGCCTGGTTTTCGCGGGCGGCCAGTTTTTCGGTTTGTTCGTCGGAAGCTTTCTCTGAGAGAGTGTAGACGGACGCGCCGGTAACCTCATTCTTGTGGATTGAATCCGCATGGATGGACACAAAGAGATCGGCCCCGTGCGTCCGCGCAAAAGTCACGCGGTCGCGCAGCTTGACGAATTCATCCCGGTCGCGGGTCATCAGGACCCGGTATTCGCCGGAGGATTCAAGCTGCGCGGCGAGCTCTTTTCCAAGCGCCAGAACAATCGTTTTTTCATGGATGTTCCCCGGTCCGCTGGCACCTGGATCTACACCGCCATGGCCGGGATCAATTACCACCAGGGGTTTTTTGAGAGCGGGAGAGGCTTTGGGCATGGTCGGCGCAGACGGCGGGGCCATATTGTCCAAAGATGCCGTTCGGTAAGGAGCGCGCGCGGGAACGGGCGGCGCAGAAGAGGCCGTCGTCATGTTTGGCGCGAGGGGTGGCGTGACTCCTTCTCCTAGGTCTCCTTGCATTTTTTGCAGGTTCTGGCGGAAATCATCGGGAGAGGAGGGCTTGAGATCCACCACCAGGCGTGGAGGTTTTCCGTTCTGTTCCGGCAGGCTGAAGGCCGACTGGATGAAGACAGGGCCCTTGAGATCAAAGACAATCCGGGACAATCCGGGCTGGATATGGCCCTGCCGGACGGCGGAGATTTGGGAGGTGCGCAGCCCTTCTATGGAGCCGGCCCTCCATTCGAATTCCGGCAGGTCCAGCACAAGACGGTAAGGATTAGCGAGGGTGAAGGCCCGAAATTGGGCGGTCGTGTCGAGATCCAGAACCAGGCGGGTCCTGTCTGAATGCTGTCCCAGCCGGATCTGGTCAATTCCCAGAGCCAGGGCCGGAAAATGCGGAACGGCGAGCGCGATCAGCCCGATGAGGACCGCAAGGAATGAAGGGTAGCGGGTATAGACCATGGATTGTCTCGCAGGCGTGAAGAGCCTTTTGGATTTTTATGCGTTTACCGTACCATAAAAACTCCGTAAGGCAAAAGAATCGGCGCTCCGGCCCTTTGTTTTTGGGTTGACAGGTTGATCGCAGCGGACGACAAAGCCTCTATGGGAAAAGAACTTCTGATCGTCATTGACTACGGGTCCGGCAATTTGCGCTCCGCCGCCAAGGCGTTCGAGCATGTGGCAAAGGCTGAAGGGCTGGATCTCCTTGTCCGGATTTCAGCGCGTTCAGAGGATGTCCTGAAAGCCGACCGGATCGTTCTTCCCGGTCAGGGCGCTTTTGGAGATTGCATGAACGGCCTGTCCGGCCTTGAGGGAATGACGGAGGCCCTGAACATGCGCGTGATAGAGCAGGGCGCTCCTTTTTTCGGGATTTGCGTGGGGATGCAGCTCATGGGAAGCCGGGGAATGGAGCACGGCGTTCACGCGGGTCTGAACTGGATTGAAGGGGATGTGGTGCCTCTGGAGGCCCGCGACCCTGCTTTGAAAATTCCGCATATGGGATGGAATACACTTCATGTGCCCAAGGAGAGCGAACAGGACAACCGGCACTTTGTGCTGCGCAGCGTAGAAACTTCGGGCGAATCTCCGGATCATTTTTACTTTGTTCATTCTTTCATGTTCCAATGTAAGTATAGCCACCATGTTTTGGGCGTAACGGAATATGGACGGCCTTTTCCCTCGGTGGTGGGCCGCGACAACATGATAGGCATTCAGTTTCATCCGGAGAAAAGCCAGAAGGCGGGATTGAAACTTCTGGGGAATTTTCTGCGCTGGAAACCGTGAACAAAAGGAAGGCGGGTAAATAATATGAGCGATCAGATAAGGGTGAAACCATTCAATCCCGTTCCCTCCGTGGAATTGATCCAGAATTTTCATCCCGGCGACCTTGAAGCCTTGTGTGATGCCACTGACGAAGCCATCAAGGGCGGAGGCGGTTTCGGCTGGGTCCGTCTGCCCGCGCGCGGCGTTTTGGAGCGCTATTGGCAGGGGGTTCTTGCGATGCCCGCCCGGCTCTTGTTCGTGGCCCGGCTGGACGGTGTAATATGCGGCACATGCCAGTTGATCAAGCCGCCCGCGCAGAACGAGGCGCGTAGTTTTTCCTTGCGCCTGACCACCAATTTCGTGGCCCCCTGGGCGCGGGGACACGGTCTGGCAAGCAGGCTGCTGGACAAGGCGGAGGAAACGGCCTTGGAAGAGGGGTTTTCGGTGATCAACCTGGATGTGCGCGAAACCATGGAAGCCGCGATCGCTTTTTACGAGCATAAAGGCTACACCCGATTCGGAACCCACCCCTTCTATGCGCAGGCCGACGGGCAGTTTCTCAAGGGGCATTACTATTACAAGGTGATCAATCCCAAGATGTTCGATCAGCCTCTTCCCGAGTGATCTTGGATCGGTTGGGCTATTCCACAGGGATGGATTTCTTTTCCTTGCTGAGGATGGAGTAGGCCACTTTCGTGGCATAGCTGTTGATGCGCCGGTAATCGCGGATAATGTCCAGGTGTAGGGAACTTGTCGCAAGGGATTCTTTCAATCCCTCCCGCAGACGGGTGAAATGCTGCTCGGAGGACACATCGGCCGCCTCCCGGACTTTTTGTTTTCCCTCCACCAGCTTCCGGGCCAGATCCTTGTCTTCCGACATGAAGATGGTCTGCGCGAGGCGGAGATTATCCATGACGCGATTGTGAAAGTCCTGAATTTCTCCGAGGCCCTTTGGAGAGAAGCGATCCTGACGCCTGTTTTTCTTCTCGGCCAGCTCCATGAGGTTCTTGTCGATGACATCCCCGATATGCTCGAGATCCGTAGCGAAACTGAGGATCTGCATGTAGCGGTCCGCCTGCCTTTCATCCATTGCGTCGCGGCTCATGCGGATCATGTAGAGCTTGATGGAGCTGTAGAGGGAATCCACGGTGTTGTCCTGGCGCCGGATGCTCCGGATCAACTCGGGGTTTTCAGATTCAAAGCTCTTGATCGTTTGCTCCAGCATGGTTTCAACCATCTCCGCCATGCGCAGGGTTTCCCGGGCCGCGCCGGACAAGGCGATGGCGGGAGAATCTAGAGATTTCTCATCCAGGAAATGAGGAGATTTTTCATCGTCGCGCGCCCGTTGCGCGGGAAGGATTTTCCGGCAAAAATCCGCTACGGAATTCACAAACGGCAGGAAGATGAGCGCGACTAGAATATTGAAGCCTGTATGGATGTGCAGGGCGGCCCGACCCTGTTCCAGTTCAAAGTGCTCTGCATATGATAGCAGGAAGGGGGTCAGCGGCATGAAGATGGTGACTGTGGCCGCTCTCATTAGAAGATTGGCGACCGTAATTCGGCGGGCCGCAACGCCGGAATGATAGGTGGTCCCCAGCGCAACCAGGGCTCCTCCAATATTGGCCCCCAGCACAAACCATATGCCCAGATGCAGGTCGATCACACCGCCCGCCGCAAGGGAGGAAAACAGCAGCACGCTCGCCAGGCTGGAATGAAGAACCCATGTGAGAAGCGTTGAGAGGAGAAGCGCCAGGATGGGGTCGGTGCGAAGCGGAGCGAGAATGAGAGGCAGAGTGGAGGAATTTTTAAGGGGTACAACCGCCTCCCGGATCAGGGACAGCGCCAGCAACATCAGGCCCAGACCGATCAGGATTTGCGCGATATCCCGCGGGCGGCCTTCCTTTTTCTTCGCCATGAAAAGCCCAACCCCCCCGGCCAGGAGGAGGGGGGACATCCAGGACAGGTCCAGCGCGAGAACCTGCGCGGCCAGGGTTGTACCGACATCCGCGCCCAGAACCGTCGCGATGGCCGCGCTGAGCGGAACGAGATTTTTTTTTGCGAAAGAGGTCAGCAGGATGATGGTGGCCGTGGAGCTTTGCAGAAGCGCGGTGATGGCCATTCCCGAGATGAAAGCCCGCACCCTGTTCTTCGTGGCCGAATAAATAAGCGCGCGGGAATGCGGACCATAGGCGTGCACAAAATGCCGGCGCACCATCTGTGTGCCCCAAAGAAGAAGACTGACGGCTCCTAGAATTTTAAGAAGGACAAGCGAACTGGCGATGGGAAATCTCTTTCTAAGAAGGCGGGATAAAGATCCGGTTTTCCAAACCGCATCTTTTACAGTTTAGAGCGGGCGGGTCTGTTCGTAAAGCCACGCCCGGGCGGTCTCTTCGAGTTGTGGGGATAATTCTTGGTAAATTTTCGCGTGATAAGAGTCCAGCCACTCCCGTTCTTCCACGCTCAGGAGGCTTTTTAGAATGGGAGCGCGGTCGATAGGGCAGAGGGACACCGTTTCAAATTCAATCATGTCGGAGGCCGTTTCCCGGGCCAGAATGAGATTTTCTATCCGGATTCCATACGCGCCTTCTTTATAATATCCAGGCTCATTCGAGAGCAGCATCCCCGGTTTAATGGGATCCTTGCCCCGCGGGGAGAGAGAAACGCTTTCTTCGTGCACATCCAGATAGCAGCCGACACCGTGCCCGGTGCCGTGTCCGTAATCCAGCCCTTCGGTGCGCAGGGGGAGGCGGGCGAGCGTATCAATTTCGGCGCCCGTGGTTCCCGCCTTGAAACGAGTGGCGGCCACCGCGATATGGCCCTTCAGGACAAGGGTGAAGGCTTTTTTAATATCATCGGAGATCTCTCCGACCGAAAGGGTGCGGGTGATATCGGTCGTGCCGTATTCATTTTCTCCGCCAGCGTATTGCCCTCCGCTGTCCAGGAGCAAAAGACCCGGTGATTGTATTGTTCTGTTTGTTTTTTCAGAGGCTCTGTAATGGACAATCGCGCCGTTGGAACCGAAGCCCGCGATAGTGGGGAAGCTGGGCCCCCGGTAAGCGGAATGGCGTGCCCGGCATTCCTCGAGCTTTTCTGCGGCTGTTATTTCAGATAGAGATCCTTTGGACGCTTCATGGGAAAACCATGACAGGAAGCGGACCATTGCCAAGCCGTCGACGATATGGGCCGCCTTGATGGCTTTTTGTTCCGCCGGGGTTTTAAGGGCCCGGGGCTCGATGCAGGGATCCTTAAAATTTTTGATTCGCGCGCCTGCCTTTTGAAGGAGATCCTGAAATCGAGCAGGTGCGCGTGCCTCGTCCAGGCCCACCGCGCGGCCCCTCAGTTCTAAAAGCCGATTTTCCAGTTCGGCAGGATCATAAATCGTTAAAAAATCCTTCCGCTCTTGCAAAATATCCGCGGACACCCGGTTCGGATGGATAAACCATTCGACCCGTCCTTCTTTTGTGATGAGAGCGCGGGATAAAGCCACGGGGAGGCATTCCGTATCCCGGCCCCGGATATTTAGAAGCCACGCGACGCAATCAGGCCGCGCGATAAACGCGGTGTCCAGCCCGTTTCGCGAAAGCGTTTCGGCCAGCAGGATGGATTTTTCACGGGCGGAGGTCCCGGCAATGCGCACGGGGAAGTTCTCCACGGGAGTCGATGGTTGGGACGGCTGATCCCTCCAGATACGGTCAATAAGATTCTCATCCACCGCCTTCAAGAGGATTCTCGTATCCTTCAGGTCGGCGCGGATTTTTTCCAGCTGGGCAGGCGTGTGAAGGCCGGGATCGTATCCGATGGCGGCGCCGGGAAGCACATGGGCGGCAAGCCAGCCGCCGGCACTCAGGGTGGCGCTGTCAGCGGTTTGGTAAGAGGCGCTGTCGGTTTCCTGCCGCACCTGAATCGTATAACGGCTGTCCGTGAGGATGACCGCGCGGTCTTGCAAGACAATGGCAATGCCGGCCGAGCCCGTAAAGCCCGTGAGCCAGCGCAGACGTTCCGCACACGTCGGAACGAACTCGCCTTGATATTCATCCGCGCGGGGAACGAGAAGCCCGTCCAGCCCCTGGCGATTTATCAGATCGCGCAGCGCGGCGAGCCGGTTGCGGGAAATTTGCAGGGGATCAGGCCCCATCGCCTGACTCCTCATCGAGCAGGGGGCGTTCTTCACGTATTGCCGCGCGAAATCCCGTAGCCACCACATATTGCTCCGCGCTTTCCTTGCGGCTGGCGGGGGGCTTGATATGGCGGACGGTGACGAAGTCTTTTTTCATCTGGCTTAGAACGGTGTTCTGCGCGCCTCCCTGAAAAACCTTGGCGACGAAGACGCCGCCGGGCTTTAAAACCTCGCGCGCGAATTCATAGGCCGCCTCGACCACGGCCATGATGCGCAGGTGATCGGTTTGTTTGTGACCCATGGTATTGGGGGCCATATCGCTCAGGACGATGTCCACCGGACCGTTGAGAATGTTTTTGAGTGTCGCGGGCGCGCTGTCATCCATAAAATCGAGCTGCAGGAACGTAACGCCGGGTATTTCATCCATGGCCAGAAGATCGAGCGCGACAATCCGGCAGCCTTTATTCGCCGCAATTTGCGACCATCCGCCGGGGGCGGCCCCCAGATCCACGACTTTGAGTCCCGGTTTTAGAAATTCGAGTTTATCGTCGATTTCCTTGAGCTTATAAGCCGCGCGGGACCGATACCCATCTTTTTTGGCCCGTTCTATATAGGGATCGTTCAATTGCCGCTTTAGCCAGCGCGTGGAGGAGCTTTTACGGCGTTTGGCGGTACGGACTTCGGATTTCGGTTTGTTTCTGGACATCAGATTAACATTATCAGGCCTGCGGTGGTGAATACCATGAAAAACAGGCTCAGGCCCGCCCCCAGGAGCAATGCGCCCTTCATTTGAGGTGAAAAATGGACGATTCCCAGAAAAACGGCATAAAACAGGCTGTAGATCAGGAGGCCCCGTTCGTAATCTTGGAGTTCCAGATAGGGAAGCATACCCGTAGAATATCCGATGCTGTCCATCAGCTCCGCCTGAAGGCGCATCATGGTCATGCAGCCAAAAAGGATACCGGCCACCAGCCAGCGCTGATCTTTCGCTACAACAATCCATCCCAGCGGCAGCCAGATCAAGTCGATCCATTGGAGAATGTGGTTCACGGAAGCCCGTTCTGCAGGAGAAAACTTTTTATAGTCTATTCCAGAAGTCCTCTGTACAACACAGGGATGGATCCGCAATCCCCTGAAATCCCAGAGCATAAGGATAATATCCTCAAGGGGATTTTGTATATGTGCGCGGCGGTGTTTTTATTTTCCATCATGTCCGCTTGCGCGAAAATCCTCTCGGAGCACTATCACGTCGTGGAAATCGCGTTCTGGCGCAACCTTGTCTTTGTGGGCCCCATGTTTTTCTACATGCTTCTGCGAAAGGGGGGATCTTCCTTCAGGACACACAAGCCTTTGGGGGTGTTTCTGCGCGGGGCGTGCGGGACACTCAGCCTGATCGTGACCTATGCGGCTCTGGCGGCGCTGCCGCTATCGGACGCGACGGTTCTTTTCTTCACGGCGAATCTTCTGGTTCCGGCGATGGCCCATTTTTTCCTGAAGGAATATGTGGGGATTCATCGCTGGGCGGCCATTCTGGTGGGATTTGTGGGTGTGATGCTTGTGGCGGGCCCGACCGGCATGATGAGCGCGTGGGGGGTCAGTCTGGCCCTGCTGGCCGCATCTTTACACGCGGTCATCCATATCGTGCTGCGCCACCTGAAAACGGAATCGGCATTAACCGTGACCTTCTATTTCGTATTGGCGGGGGTTTTGATTCCCGCGCCCTTCATGCCGTTTTTGGGGCAGGGTCCCCAGTCGGGTTCCGACGGGCTTTTGTTCCTGCTTCTGGGCCTGTCGGGGGGCGTGGCGCAGCTTTGCCTGTCCTCGGCCTATCGAAATGCGCCTGTCTCGGTCGTGGCACCCTTTAATTATACCGGCCTGATCTGGTCGACCGGCTTTGATATTGTGCTGTGGCGCTATGTGCCGGGATGGCCGGTTTTCGTGGGCGGGGCGATTATTCTGGGGTCCAAGCTTTATATTTTGCACCGGGAACGGTTGTATAAGCGGCGGGCCTGAGGGTGTCCACTTGCCTTTGGGCGCGGGCAATGCGATAATCAGGTCATATTCGGGTCCAAAGGCCCGATAATCTCGTGTTAACCCCTCCTTGGTATACTGAATCCATGACCAACGCTATTTCCACAGCTTTGTTCGGCCTGCAGGCCGCCTCCGTGAAAGCGGGCAACAGCGCGTCCCGGATCGCCAATCCCGAAACACAAGACACGCTGGCCGCGGATCTTGTAGATCTGATGGTGGCGAAAAACGAACACAAGGCCAATATAGAAGTTATCAAGACCGCCTCCGCGATGGAGGATGAACTTTTACATATCTTTGACAAGAAGGTCTGAAGGTACTTCATCCGGAATAATCGCTCCGGCTATTTCTTCTTCTTTTTCTTTTTTTGTGCGGATTTAGGGGGTGAGATCTTTTTGATCTCAGCCGTTTCGTTTTGATCTCTGAAGAGGGCCTCTTCGGCCTTATGCTCTGCCATCTCTATAAGAGGATGCGCCGCCGGGCCCTCTCTGACCTGTTTCTCGAGTTTCTCCTCACCGGGATACTGCCCGAACAGATAAATCGGAACGCCGTTGGCGCGCATGATGATCATCTGCTGGATGAGCCCGATCAGGGCGCTGAATGTCCAGTACAACACCAGGCCCGCCGCGAATTTTGAGAGCATATAGGTGATAAGGAAGGGGAAATAATTCGCCATGTCCCTTTGGATGGCGTCCTGCGGCGGAGGGTTGAGTTTTTTCTGGACAATCATGATGAGCAGCATGATGCACGGCCAGATTCCGACATTGTGGAGGAACACGGGCGGAGTCCACTCGATCAGGCCGAAGAGGTTGAAGAGTGTGGTCGGATCCGGCGCGGAGAGGTCGTGGATCCACCCGAAGAACGGCGCATGGCGGATCTCAATCGTGACGAAGAGGGTTTTATAAAGCGCGAAAAAGATCGGGATCTGCAGCAAAATGGGGAAGCAGCCCGCCATGGGATTAACGCCTTCGCGTTCGTAGAGCTTTACAAGCTCCTGCTGGAGACGCGGCTTGTCCCCCGCGCACGATTCCCGCAAAGCCGATACTTCAGGTGCCACCTTTTTCATACGGGCGAAGGAGCGGTAGGAAGTGTTCGTGAGCGGGAATACGGCGGAGCGGATGATGATGGTCAGGAGGATAATCGCCACCCCCATATTGCCGGTCCATTTTCCCAGATAATGCAGCCCGTAGAAGAAGGGTTTGCTCAAGAACCACAGCCAGCCGAAATCCACCGCCAGATCCAGGTGAGGAATGTTCAGCCTTTGCCCGTAATCCTCAAGAATCAAAACCTCTTTCGCGCCTGTGAAAGCATGGCTTGTAACGCTTCCGCTCTGGCCAGGCGCGAGGGTGAGCGCGGAGCCCGTGAAATCGGCCTGGTAAAGTCCGTTGTTCTGAGGATCCTTGAGATCCCCCTTATAGGTGAAATTGTATCGCGCGCTCGCGTTTTGTGGAGGGAACAGGGCGGCCAGCCAGTATTTGTCGGTGAGGCCTGTCCAGCCCTTGTCCGCTTCGAATCCCTGCGCGGGTTCTTTGCGCATTTTGCCGTATTTATGCTCGACCAGTTGATCGCCCACCCAGCCGATCGGCCCTTCATGCATGAACCAAGGATTTTGCGCATCGCCGTGTACGCCTTTTTGCGAGACGGAACCATAGGGATAAAGCGTGACGGATTTGCCCGAAGTATTGGTGACGCTTTGCTTTATCGTGAACAGGTATGAATTATCAATTGAGAATTCCCGTTCGAAGGTCAGGCCCGCTCCATTGTCCCAGACCAGCGTGACAGGGATTTCCGGGCTCAATTCCGCAGGGCCGCGCACGCGCCATACAGAATCAGCATTTGGAACGCGGGTGGATGGCGTTTCCGCAATCCAGCCGTAATCAATCATCCGGGGTGCTTCGGTCGTGTCCGGAGAGAGGAGGTGAACGGGCTCCTCGTTTCCAAAATCTTTTCGGAAGCGCAGAAGAGAGAGATCATCCATGCGCGCGCCGGTCAGAGCGATAGACCCCGCAATTTCTTTGTTCCGGAAATAAACTCGTTCCTGTTGAGAAAGGACTTTGTCACGTGGCTCCGGCTTGGGAGCGGATACGGGGCCCGGCGTAAGCCCCGCCTGTTTTTGAATCTCTTCAATGTGCCGGGCTTTCTGGAGAGCCTCTGTCTGCGGGCGCAGAATGAGGGCGTCATAGGTGAAATAGACGAACGCGGCGAGAATGAGGAAAATAAAAAGATTCCGGATGTCCTTGGGGTCCATCGGGTCTTTGTCTTGGGTATTGCCGAACAGCATGGTGTTTCTTCTCATATCCTTCGCGATGCGTGCGAGACTACGGGCACGGGCGCGGGCGGTCAAGAGAGAATGGAAGAAGGAGAATCAGGAGGGGATTTTACTGGCCCGCGGGCTTGGGCGCTCTCTTGGGAGCAGCCGCGTTGTCATTTGAGCTGAGGGCTGGGTCCGTCACGCCGTCTTTGTTGCCGTTGAATTCAGCCCGTTTCGCGGCGAGCTCTTTGGCCTTTTCATCGAATTCAACCTCGTCGGAGGTCCTTTCGCCCGCGACCCGGTACTGTTCGCCGGGCAGGTATCTTTTGGTACGGGCTTCCTGATAATCCCGGCCGTCGTCGATGGCCTTGTAATAGCTCACGACGCTCTGGCTCTTGAGCATCCGGTCTGTCTGGTCATGGAAGAGGTCCAGGGCTTTCAGACGCCCTTCCGCGATGCTCCGGTCTTCCCCGTCCACCGGGTAGAGCGCCATGTATTTTTTCGCGTCTTCGCGTTCATAGCCCGACAGAATTTTCTCCGCCAGCGCGTCGCTTTGCAGAAGGGTCAGGAGATTTGTGCTTTGGCCGTCAATATCGTACTGGTTCAAGATTGCTTCCGCCTCTGCGCGGGTATAGTTTGCGCCTGTGGAAGAAACTGCCATCAAGGCGTTGATCCGGTCCCCGGCTTCGTACATTTGCGCGATGTTTTCAAGAGCGGGGTCGAGCGTGTAGTCGTTCAGGAGCTGGAGCACCGCATCCCGGTCGTAGCGGCTCAGGATCGCTTCGATACGATTATCGATGGCATACAAGTTTTTTATATTTTGCGCTGTAGGGGTGTTCTTGTCTTTCAGGAAATCCTGCACGGCGCCACGGGAGTATTCGTTTTCCGAATTGATCTTCCGGAAGCCTTCCCTATCCAGCGATTTCAGAACGGCGCGGACGTCCTTGTCCTGCAGCAGGGTGCGCACCTGCGCGTCCGAATCGGGATTGTGCGTCTTCAGAAGCTCCAGGGCTTTGGTGTCGATTGTGTTCGCGTACTCCGTCAGGGCCTTTTGGATTTGCCCGTCGGAGTCGACATCATATTTTTTGAAAACGGTCTGCATGTCCATTTTCTCGGCGTCCTGCAGTGTTTTCTCCGCCTCGCCATAGCTCAGGCCGTTCAGGTCGTATTTGAAGATGCCGTCAAAGTTTTTCTCAAAACTTTCCGGCAGGGTCCAGCGGACGGCCTGACGCCAGGCCATGTCTTTGCCGGACATTTCCATGGGCTGGCCGTTTTTATAGGCGCTGATCGTCGTGTCGCCGCGTAGGCCGCCAAATTCGGCGTTCCAGCGGCGATTGTGATAGGCAGCGTTTTCACCATATAGATCGGTATCGTCCAGAATTCCGGCATCCCAGAGTTTCTGGACCACGTCGGTGGAGATTTTCCCCTCTACTGCGGCGAGATAAGTCTTGCCGTCGGGAAGGGTTTTGGTTTCCACGACGCCTTGTTTCTTGAAATCCTCCATAAGGCCGGATTCCGTGATACGTTTGAGGTTCACCTCGATCTCATAGCGGAGCAAATCTTTTGAAATCTGGTCGAAGGGGATTCGTCCGTATCCCTCATAGGCCAGTTTCACATCCCCGAAATACGGATTGAACCGCCCCGTCTGCATGTCCTCGGAGAGTCCCTCCTTCGCCAGTCCGCGCCGCGCCGCGGCATCTTTCATGCGTTTCAGCGCGATTTGCGAGATTTCCGCCTCGGTATAGGACTCCTTGCCCTGCAGTTCGCGGATGCCGGTCTCTCCAATCAGGTCGGCGGGGATGGGTTTTCCTCTTTTCAAAAGATCATAAACGGCAGGCTCGAACAGGCGGTCGTCCAGTTGATCGAAATCTACCTTATCCCGCGTCTGGATCATGTCGAAGGCGTTTCCAACCTTGCCGGTGGCCGCATAGTGCGCGATATCGTGGGCGAGGGCCCGCTCGTGATAATCCTTCCAGGAGACAGAGTCCGTCATCAGGAGGCTGTAATCGGGCATTTTCTCGAAGGCATCGATCTTCCGGTTCAACGCGTCGATCTGCACAATCAGGTACATCCAGTCGTCCGGCGCAGGCGTGGCCTGATCCTTGCGCGCCCGGTGGAGGATGTCCTGGAAGTGATCCAGATTGGGCACTTTTTTCAGATCCGTGATCAGCGCATCGGTTTTCGAGGGGTCGCCCGTGATACTTTCAATCGCCCTGCTCCGGGCGTCCTTCATCTCCTGGAGGCGCTTGTCCTTGAACTGCGTCAGGACGGGCGCGGTCTTGAATTGCTGGCCCATCGCCAGAACTGTGGCGGGGGAGACTTTATCCCCCTCTTCCTCGTCCGCCGCGAGGTGATCCCGGTGGGCTTGAACGTCTTGCCCCTTGGCGTCTTTTTGCATCAGGGGGATAAATTTCCCCTTCTCATAGCGGAATAATTTTCCATCCTGGCCCACGAAATAGGCTGGATCGTCAGCGGGATCGTCGTTCCCGTCGCTGTTGTCCGTCAAGACCGGCCCGTTGGCGGCCAGGCGGGAATCATAGGCCTCCTTGACGTATTTTCCAAGAATGTCCGGTCCCTCGATATCCGTATAGAGGCCGGTGGGGTGTTCGCCGCGCAAGGTCTGGAGCTGTTTTATCTTTTCGGCGACTTTTTTGCGCTCTTCCTCGGCGGCTTTCGCGGCCGCTTCCTCGGCGGCCTTTTGTTCCTCTTGGGGCAGGACCCCTTTCGCTTCCGGATCCTTTTGCTGCATTTCTTCCGGGCGTTCCTGGCTGTCGTCTTCAGGCTCGCCATGGTTGATTTCGGGATAGGGGGCCTTTTTGACAAGATCGTTGACCACGGCTTTGTCGGCGGCGGACAGCGCGTCGTATGTTTGATAAAGCTGCCGGAGATGGAACAGGAGAAGGGTCGCTTCTCCGGGAACCTCGATCTGGTGTTTCTTTATACGACTTTCATAGTCCGGCGTGAAAACCAGCTTTGCGTCCGTGTTGACCGTGAGCATTTCCGGCACGAGGGCTTCCACGATACCGATTGTGTGTGGGTCCATCTCGCCGTTGACCTGGACGCTGCGCAGATAAGCGTCAGAGATGTTGAGCCCTGTCACATATTCATCATGTTGTTGTTGGGTGATCGCGCCGGCCCCCAGTGCAGCCTCCACGGCGGCTGCCGCGCTGGCGCGCGCTTTCGCGTTCAGCAGGTCGGTTTCTTCCCGGGGGCGGTTGTTTTTTGCGGAAGCGGTGCGGGCGTCCAGATCAGCGGAGAGCCTGTCCAGTTCAGCGGACAATCCCTTTTTGTTTTTGAGCCTCTCCAGAATGGTTTCAGGATAGATCGTGGCAGCCAGGATAGCGTACCGTTTCTCATCCAGACCCTCGATCGGGGATTCCTCTCCGGGCTTTAAAACTTCCTGGGTTAGGCGGTTCAGCTCCTTGAGTGAGGAATAAAGCGAATCCGGATTACTCAGGGCGATTTCGTCGACGGGAAAATACCCGGCTTCCAGGCCGGCCAGAAATTGCTGCTTGAATTCATCCAGCGTGACGGGACCGGTGCGGGCGGCAAACGGATTGGTGTAAGTCGGCAAGGTAAGGGGTGTCAGGCCTTGGTTGACGGACAGGGCGAGGGTAAGCTCTTCCTTCAGGTCTTCGACTTTGCCTTTGGTAAGTTCGCCGCTGGCAACGGCGTTGTCGAGCGTGAGAAGAAAATTGTTGATGTATTGAGCACGCTCTGGCGTCCAGTAAGTGGTGTGCTCGTAGTCCGCCGCCGCTTCTTGGATCGCTTTTTTTGAATCGTTTACGGGATCGGGATCAAGGGTAGAAATTCTTTTTCCGGGATCTGTGAAATCCGTCAGACCGGGGCTTTTTTCAAGATTATCGTCTGCAAAATCCGCGCATTTTTCGATCAAAAAATCTACATAGCTGCGATTTGCGAAATGAAAATCGGAATCCAGCGTTTCGGAAGACGTGTCGAGTTCTAGAGTACCCGAGGGGAGAAGTTCGTCAGCCCAGCCGAACGCGCTGTCGTCGAACATATTCGCGTCATTGATATATTCTTTATATTTCTTGATATCTGCGGGAGTTGGCCCGGCCATATACTACACCCTCAAAACCTCTAACACGCCGCCACACAAACATATTTTTATTATTTGATACCAGTATACAGATTTACTGGAAAACGGTCAATTTTCGGGCGGGCGGGGTAATTTCAGGATCGCACAAGGGCGCTGTAGGCCGCCTGGAGCTTCTTCGTGACGGGGCCAACCCGGTATTCATGGGTATCGATTTTGCCCACGGCGGTTAGTTCAGCGGCGCTTCCGGTGACAAAAATCTCTTCAAAATCAGATAGTTCTTCCGGTTTTATCCGGCGCTGCTCCACTGAAATATCGAGCTCCGCGGCAATCTCAATCACGGTCTGGCGCGTGAGGCCGTTCAGGAAACGGTCCGCGAGGGGAGTGATAAGCCGTTCGTCCTGGACGGCAAACAGGTTGGCGCCTGTAGATTCAGCCACGAATCCTTCATAATCGAGCATAAGGGCATCTGCGAATCCACTTTGTTTCGCCTCGAATTTCGCCAGGCAGCTCAGATTATAGAGCGAGGCCGTCTTGGCGTTCGTGGGGGCGGTGTCGGGCGCCGGTTTGCGCCAGCGCGACGTTCCCAGGGAGATTCCGGCGTCACCGGGGCTGAAATATTGTCCCCAGTCCCAGGCGGCCACCGCGACGTGGATTTCCGTGCCGGCCACGTCGATGCCCATCTGTTCGCTGCCCCGCCAGGCGGCTGCTCGTACATAGGCGTTATCAAGCCCGTTGGCCTTTAAAACCTGATATTTTATATCTTCGATCTCTTCCACCCCCACCGGCATGTCCATGTAGAGAATTTTGGCCGAGTTGATGAGGCGCTGGGAGTGCTGTCTGGATTTGAAGATTTTCCCGTCATAGGCGCGCTCACCCTCAAAAACTTGCGTGCCATAATGCAGGGCATGGGTGAGAAAATGGACCTTCGCATCCCGCCAGGGCAGCATTTTGCCGTCCATCCAGATGAAACCGTCACGATCATGATAGGGGGTCTGTGCCATTTTGTTCCTTTACGCGCCCCTAGATTATTCCTAAAACGGGGGGATTGTAAATGAGCGGAATATTATGAGCCTGCCGGAAAAAGACGACAGCTATGCTTCCCGGATTCACGTCCTGGTGGTGGACGACGACCGGCGCATCCGCGATCTGGTTTCGCGCTATCTGGCGGAACAGGGTTTTATCGTCATGACGGCCTCGAGCGCGTCGCAAGCGCTGGCTATCCTGAAAAGCTTTTCTTTTGACGTTCTGGTGGTCGATGTGATGATGCCGGGAGAAAGCGGGCTGGCGCTGACCCCGCGTATCCGGGCTCTCTATGACGTGCCGGTTTTGCTTCTGACGGCGTTGGGGGAAGCGCAAGACAGGATCGCGGGCCTGGAAGCCGGAGCGGATGATTACCTGCCCAAGCCCTTTGAGCCGCGGGAGCTGGTCTTGCGCCTTCAGGCCATTGCTCGCCGCCGGCTTCCCGCGCTGGTTCCCGGACAGGGATTCAAAATGGGGCGTTGGGTGTTTGATCCGGCCTTGTCCGAGTTGCGGGACGGGTCGGTATCCGTGAGTCTGACAGAGACGGATTGCGCGCTGCTGAAGGCTTTAGCGGCACGTGCTGGTCTTCCTGTCTCCCGGGAAGAGCTGGCGCGGATTTGCGGCTTTCCTGAAAGCGGGGAGCGCACGGTCGATGTGCAGGTCACGCGCCTGCGCCGTAAAATTGAGCAAGACACGCGCCGTCCCCGTTATCTCCAGACCGTGCGGG